>PBOV01000012.1 GCA_002724505.1 Rhodospirillaceae bacterium
CGAACCATTCCCCAAAAGACTGGGACTAAAGTTGGGCTTACAGTCGCTATCTGCCAATCCATCCAGCGCTCGGCATCACCCCGAACTTGCAGGTTGTCGGGGTACAATGTGCCTGCCGCATATTTGCCAGCAAGATAGCGAGTACAGGCATTGGATTCCCAAAGAACAAAATCACCATCAATAATCGTTGGGACTTTGCCGTTGGGATTGATTGCGCGATATTCGGGGTCGTCATTGCCGCCAAAGGGTCCGCCAAGATCTTTCCTATGAAAAGGCAGGTCTAGCTCACCGCAAACCCATAGAACTTTCTGCACGTTAGAAGACGTATCGCGTCCAATAATTTTTAACATTTCTATTCCTTAATCTTTCTATTATCGCCTTCAGATGTTTCGTCTGCGGGGCCTTTTAACTCAATAAAATTTCCATCTAGATCCTTAAAATAGACCGATGGTCCATACCCTTGCGCTCCAAAACGACGTCCGCTGCGTTCAATTTTAATATTATTAAGCTCGAGATAAGCCACAATTGCTTCTTCATCAAACTCGGCTAACGTCAAGGCGAAGTGGTCGACGTTACGACATTTTTCCGTGGGCCTGTAATTAGGGTTGCGCTTTAAGTCCTCTGTAATTGGCACTAAGTCTATCATTGAGGCACCAGCCTGATATTGATATAGCCCATTCGATATTCGTTTTTCCGGGCAACCTAAAATGTCACGATAGAAACGGATAGATTTTTCAATATTTGTGACGCGCATTACGATGTGGTCAAGTTGGGTAATATGGATAGGGTTCATAGCCTTTTCCGTGTTTTCCTATAAAATCTATCATACCACAAAATTGAGTAAGCCGAAGAGATCAACGGCTAATCTTTTCGGAAGCTTTTCTGAGGACACTCTCCCTCCAAGTAATATAATATGTGGATGCGAAGATGGTTGCACCACCAACCCAGACCCAAATGTCCGGCCATTCCATATAAAGGAAAAACCCAAAAGCTGCAGCTATGGGTAACCTCATAAAATCAAACGGCATGACAAAGCTCGCGTCTGAGACGGCAAAGGCGCGTATAATACACGCGTGAGCTGTATAGCCAAAAACACCTAATAATAATATTGGCAAAGCATCGGACCAGTTGGGTGTTACCCAGACATAAATAGCTGGGATAGCTGAAATCGGAACAAAAATGACGGACATATACAGCAAGATAGCGTTGGGTGAATCTGTGTCAGAAAGGGCTTTAGTTGAGGTTTGGGAGGCGGCGTAAAAGATGGCTGATAAAACAACGGCAATTGTTCCGGTACTAAGTTCCACAAAACCAGGCCGAATTATTATTAGCGCTCCTAGAAACCCCAGCGCTGTCGCAAGCCATCGATGGCTTTCTACGCGCTCTTTTAAAAACACCGCCACCATGATGATGGTAAAAAGTGGGACAGTAAATTGTAGTGCTTGAAGATCAGCTAAAGTGACGAGTGTGACGCCAATAAACCACCCGACATTTCCAAGATAATGTATCGTATTCCGAAAAATATGAAGTGTTAGTCTCTTAGTTCTAATATCTTCACGTTTTTGGCGGAGCGCCCATGGTAAAATGATTAAAAAACTTACAACACTTCGTAAAAAAATCATCTGCAAGACGTGAAATTTATCCTGAATATCTCTAATTACAATGGCAAGCAATATGAGGGAAATTCCCCCTAACACCATCCATATCGCCCCGCGCGCTGTCGGAGGCAGTTTGTCAAAAATACGTATGACGAATGTCATGGATTAAATGAGTTGAGGGCTTTGTTAATCGCCAATGGCTTGGCCTTCGCGGCGCGGATCCGCGCCACCTTCAAATCCGCCGGCCCTAACCCTTATGCCGTGCAGCCCGCTTACCTTTTTTCGGATGCGAACCTGGTGGCCGAGCTCTATGAGTTTTGGTGCGATAGTTTCCAGGTTGGTACCCTTTTCTAACTCTGTCTTACGGTTTTTATTAAGGAAGTTAGGAAGGGCAATAGCTTCCTCCATTGTTAAATTCCAGTCGAGCGCGGCGACAAGGGTCTTTGCAACATAGCCGATTATACTCGAGCCGCCGGGCGAACCAATCAGCATTAACAGTTTGCCGTCTTTAGACGTTACAATAGTTGGGGACATTGAACTGCGGGGACGTTTTCCTGCTTCCACACAGTTAACTTTTGGGCGTCCATTAACATGCGATATAGGCGCAAAATCTGTCAATTCATCATTAAGCATAAAACCACGTACCATTAGTCGTGAACCAAATGCTGTTCCAATCGAAGTGGTCATCGAAACCCCATTCCCGCTAGAATCGACTACACTAATATGGCTCGTTGAAATCGGTCGGTTATCACCTTCATCGGGCGCAAATTTGCTTTGGGCGTAGTGCGCAAGATTACCGGGTTTAGCTTTGTCCATTGCCTTGTCAGCAGAGATAGTTGCAGATCTCGAGGCTAAATATTTCGGATCTAGAAGCCCCGCGACTGGAACGGTGACGTAATCAGGATCACCGATATAATGATTACGATCGGCGAAAGCCAGTTTACCAGCCTCAGCAAGCAGGTGCACGGCTTGTACTGATCCAACCGGGAAACGAGAAAAATCAAAGGGCTCTATTATCTTTAATATTTGGGCGACAGCGATGCCACCAGAGGTAGGTGGTGGCATCCCGCAAATGTTCCATTGTCGGTAGGGGATGCAGAGTACGCCGCGCATTTTTGGCTGATAGCCAGCTAAATCAGAAATTTTCATTTTTGCAGGTAGGTGGTGTGTATTGCTTACGGCCTTAGCAATGTCCCTTGCTATTGCCCCTGTATAAAATATTGATGCCCCTTTTTTAGCGATTTCCTGCAGAGTATTAGCTAATTCAATATTCTTAAGGCGGTAACCTATAGGAAGAGGTTTGCCTTCTTTTGTAAAAAAGAATTTACGGCTTTGCGGAAAATTCTTTAAATGACGATCTCGTTTTATGAGCGCATTAAGGCGCGGTGACACTGAGAAGCCTTTTCGGGCTAATTTAATTGCTGGTTCAAATAAACGCGACCAGGGCAGCTTACCGTGATGCTTATGAGAAAGCTCCAGCATGCGCAATAAACCCGGCACCCCAACGCCTTTGCCCCCAGCTTTGCGTTTTTTCCAGGGGATCTTTTTACCATGCCTATCAAGGAAAAGGTCTTTATTTGCAGAACGCGGTGCTGTTTCGCGACCATCATAAGCATCAATAATATGGCCTTTGCTCTTTGATTCCTTATCAGGCCTGTAATGCAACATGAAGGCACCACCGCCAATTCCAGAGCTTTGCGGTTCGACGAGAGTTAAAGTCATTTGGATAGCGATTGCTGCATCCACTGCGCTACCACCTTCCCTTAATATTGTCAGCCCTGCTTTTGCTGCGTGTGGATTGGCCGCCACCACCATGTGTTTCTTTACGAGAGTAGCATTAGCATGCCCAAACCCATTCAGAGCTAGCAGAGTAAAGGTAATAAAGACGCCTGTCCGTATCATAGGGATTACTTATTTTATTGAATGCATAAAAAGATAAAATTCATTAGATTTTTGCTTATGTATCACGAGTTATTACTGATCCAAAGTTGAGTATGCACCAAGGAAATCCTTTCGTACCCGTTAAATTCAAGGTAAAAGCATGCCGAATTAGGGCGCAAGGGATATTTTAGCGTCCAAAATCATTGGTCTGGAGAAATGATTTGAGCGCTGTGGGGCACAAAAAAGGGCATATTACGGTTCCTCATATTCGGGGGCGTAAAGGCGGTGATCCAATAGTATCACTCACTGCTTATAGTGCGCCTATGGCATCCCTTCTAGATCCCTACGTTGATTTGTTTATCGTAGGTGACTCTGTTGGAATGGTCTTTTACGGGATGGACTCCACGCTCGGTGTGACACTGGAGATGATGATCGGCCATGGAGCCGCTGTTGTTAGGGGCTCCGAGAAGCCTTGTGTTGTTGTCGATATGCCATTTGGTAGTTATCAGGAATCAAAATCGCAGGCATTTCGTAATGCTGCAAAGGTAATGCAGTCGACGGGTTGCGATGCCGTAAAACTAGAAGGCGGAATGGAGATGGCAGGTACCATTGGATTTCTGACGTCGCGTGGTATTCCAGTAATGGGGCATGTCGGGCTGATGCCTCAAAGTGTAAACACCTTGGGTGGATATCGAGCGCGTGGTAGAGGCCATGCGGAAGCAAAAAAAATTGTAAATGATGCCCAGATGATTGCGGATGCTGGCGCCTTCTCCATAGTTGTTGAAGGGGTCGTGGAACCTTTGGCAAAAAAAATTACAAACGCAGTAACAGTGCCCACAATTGGTATAGGGGCTTCTGCAGAATGTGACGGACAGGTTTTGGTGACAGAAGATATGGTAGGGTTGTTTAATGACTTTACTCCAAGCTTTGTGAAACGTTACGCCGACCTTGGACGATTAGTAGAGAGAGCCGCGGAAGCTTATGGTAAAGATGTCAGGGCCCGCCGCTTCCCGGCGGTAGAACATTGTTTTAGGGTAAATAATAAAAATTCGTAAAATTCCATATAAAGGTATAGATTTTTCCTTATCTTCGATCTGCATTTTCTGGAATTGCAATGTCTAAAGTCGGCAACCCATCATTAATGACGCAGATGATCGCACGCGATGTTTTAGAGTTACGTAGAGCGGTCGCCGAATGGCGCCAAAAGGGGCACACTGTTGCTCTTGTGCCAACGATGGGCGCCATTCACGCGGGGCATCTGAGCTTGATCTCCAAAGCAAAGTCTCTCTGCGATCGTGTGATTGCGAGCGCTTTCGTGAATCCAACACAATTTGACGAAAATGAGGATTTGAATGCTTACCCCGCTAACGAAGAGGAAGATGTCAGGGCCCTTGTAAGCGTTGGCACAAATCTCGTTTTTTGCCCTAATCGCAAAGATATTTATCCTGAAGGATTTTCTACAGTCATCTCAATTTCAGGATTGACGTCGGGTCTCTGTGGTCCCCTTCGGCCTGGTCATTTTGATGGTGTGGTCACGGTAGTTACTAAACTATTTTTACAATCATTACCGGATATCGCAGTTTTTGGAGAAAAAGACTATCAACAATTATTGGTAATTCGCCAGCTCGCAAAAGATTTAAATATACCGGTGGATATTGTTGGCGCTCCAACGGTTCGCGAAGAAGATGGTTTGGCAATGTCTTCACGTAATCGGTATCTCTCTGAAAAGGAGCGTGTAATAGCTCCCGAACTTTATAGAATTTTGAAAATGGCAGCTGAGCGGGTCATTGTTAGGCCAAATGACTGCGAACTTAGTTGTCGAAACGCAAGGGCAGAACTCTTAGAGAACGGGTTTGAGGCGGTAGATTATATTAATATATGCCACGCGGAAACACTCGAACCACTCACAGCTTATAAACCCCCGGCTCGTATATTTGGCGCAGTGCGCTTGGGTAAAGCAAGGTTGATTGATAATATTCTAATCAGCTAGTTAGCTTATTTTTGTGCCTTTTTTCTGTAACAAATCAATGCCAAAATGTTTTACACCCTCCCAGAGCCGTGCATACGAGGCCGGGGTGACTCGGGTGGATAACTGCTTTGGAGGATTTAATCTAAGCTTATCTAGCGCACGTAGAGATGAACTTCATTCGTTTTAGAACCTTCGCTTGTCATAGCTGAAAGCCTTACCCTCTGCAGTGGCAGCCCCATATCCATGAGGGAACGTAAAACTTTCTGCGCATAGCGCTTAGATTTATTTGAAGCCACCGTCACTTGCGCGACGCTGCCTTTGCCAGAAGCAACGGCTACCAGGTCGAACCCAGCTTGCGGCTTTCGTTTAAGGACACGCTTTACTGCGGTATATAATGCTTGTTGATACGAAACGTTCGGCCTATCAAAGGGTATACGAACTAGTGGTCGCCTACCCGTTACCCCGACAACTCCACTCTTTTTGACGTTACTTGCTGCGAGCGGTGTCGCCTTGGCATAGGTTTGGTTGGAAAGGCTATTTCCAAGTATTTCACCATTTTTGATCGCCAAAGATAACGTTGTCAAATTACTACGTTCCGCGGCTACGTAGGCAGTTTGGCGATTAATATCCTCACTCAATTCAATAAGAAGGCGTTCAATTAGTACGACCGTCCGATTTACCTCGTCTTCTAAAATTGCTAGTTGGCGGTGGTCAGCCTCAATTGCCCCACTTAGCCCGTATGCTGCGCGCGTAGTTTCTAGAAGATAAGCCGACATAGTGCTAGTGCTGGCAACCGAGTTCGCTAGTGAATTCATAGTGGAAATATCGCGATCAATTTTAGTTAGACCTTTTTGGGCGACATTCCACTGTTTGATCAAATAGGGGTTGCCGGGGGTGGTCCCAACTTGTAGTCGCGCGTTAATTGAAGCGATAGCACTATGATAAGCTAGTGAGTGAGATCCTGTATGGCGGCGAATTATCTGCAATTTACCGTTTTGCTTACTGATTTGTTGGCGCATACGCTTCAGTTCACTGCGCAGCAGCTTTACTTTTTGCCCAACAAAAGTTCCGGTAGATTTTCCGGGTGTTACCGTTGGCGGAACGAAACTTGTTTTCCCTAAAACCGGGGGCGAGCTGGCAAGGGGCTGGCTGGTTTTTTTCACCTTACCTGATGTTGCTGGTGGCGCCACACGTTGTGGCGCTGAAATACTGGAACTGGCACCTTTTTGAGACGGCCACAACGAATCCGGCCACAACGAATCCATGGATGACGAGCATGCTGACATCAAAGCGGCTGAAAGAANGATAATTAGGTGGGAAATCACACGGGCCATTAATCGGGCCTCATCTATGTTGTTGGTTAAAAAATATTAATCTACGATAAACTAAGTTGAATCTATTACTATAAATATTTCCAATATAGCTGTTTCTCCCCGATATTACTCAATGGGTAAGAGCTTAACAAGGCGAATTGCAAGGGATTCTTGTTTAACAAGCTGGAAAGCTTGCTAATTTCGCACAATTTCAGTAACGTCCGCGCCTCTTTTCGTTAAATTAAGTCGGAAAATTGTAAGAATACGGTTAATGCGCCCGTAGCTCAGCTGGATAGAGCACTAGACTACGAATCTAGGGGTCGGGAGTTCGAATCTTCCCGGGCGCGCCAAACCGTCTAAACCAAGTTAGTTTAAGCACGAGTTGCGTTGACCAGAATGTGTTAAACCCTTTCCAATTTCAAATTGGGGCGTCTTTTCAAGGCATTAACGGGCGCCTAATTTTTATTAAAGTTCTATAAAAATTAGGCGAAAAATAAATTTCTGTGGTTTGGGAAAAATCAAATTGTCTGATCGTGATGCTGTTTTATTTGCTAATGATGCGTTTTATAGGGCATTCGCTGACCGGGATCAAAAAGCGATGGAAAAACTATGGTCGGACAAGTTGCCCGTTTGTTGTCTGCACCCTGGTTGGGGACCGATTTTCGATCTTCAGGAAATTTTTAAAAGCTGGGAGGCAATTCTAATGAATGCAGAATCACCTGAAATCAAATGTCGAGACGCCAGAGCCCATGTTTATGGTGATGTTGGCAGTGTAATCTGTTTCGAAGAGCTTGCTACTGCCACGCTGATCACAACCAATATTTTCCATCGAGAGGAAAAGGTTTGGAAAATGATTCATCATCAAGCAGGACCAACCCCTGTTTTACCAAACGATGAGGTAGGGGACAAAACAGTCCAACGCCTGCATTGAGCTTTCATCTGTCAATGTTTATTTTACGCCAAAGAGGCGTTTTATAGCATTCCATATTACCATTAGCCCCATACTGCCGACTTGTATTGGTGCGGCGACCGGCTGTGGGGTGTCTTTTGTCAAGATGGTTTTACTACCCTTCCGATCTACATCAATTTCTCTCTCAGCTTCAGTCTCTGCATCGATAACATTATTTTTAAGATTTTGTGCAAATTGGCCGATAATTTGCTGGGAGAGGTCCTTTATCATTCCAACGCCGCGGCCGTACTGTGCGACTGCGCCTGAAAGTTGAAGGCTAGTATCGATGATTACCTTGGTACCATTGTCGCTGGATTCCATTCTGAATGCGACATTAGCATGAGCTCCACCACGTCCCTTAGAATCTGTACCCTGCGCCTTAAGTTTTGCGCTGTAATTTTCGGCATCAAGCTCCTCAAATGTGGTTTGACCGTTAAATGTTAAGGCAACGGGCCCTAACTTGACCGATATCTTTCCTTTGTATGTCTTATCATCGACGACTTCTGTCAGCTCAGCACCTGGCACACAAGGCGCGATACGCTGAATATCCATAAGAATGTTCCAGGCTTCATCTAAAGGCGCTGGAACCTCAAACTCATTATCGAACTCCAAAGCTTTATCCCCATCTTGTGAATTTAGATTTCAAAGGCTTTATCTCATAGCTGTCGCCTAGCGTCTATCCAAGGGTTAAAAAGGGAAGAAATTTTTTCGAATTGTGTCCGGAAAGATTATTTTATATGAAAGGAAACAAACGAGACCCAGCAATGATAGACTTTCCAAAAGTACAACAAGTTTCCAATAAGTATCTTGAAAAAATTGTTCGTGACGCAGATGCACGAACGATCCAATTGATCGAAGGGCTAGACGATGACCAGCTGATGGGCCCGAAACTCAATATTGTAAACCCAATGTTGTGGTGTATTGGGCATACTGCATGGTTTTATGAAAAATTTATTTTGCGGGATCGGGAAAATCTTGCTCCGATTTTAGATTATGGAGACACACTATATGACTCCATGGCGGTCGCCCATAATACGCGCTGGGATCTTAATTTGCCTGATCTTGAGACGACGATTAAATATCGTGAAACAATTCGCGATTTAATTCTCGAGCGCCTGGGTTCCGATAAACTTGCTTCTGCTGAAAATTCTTATTTTTTGCAACTCACAGTCTTTCATGAAGATATGCATGATGAGGCGTTAACATATACAAGACAAACTCTCGGCTATCCCCGCCCCCCATTTGTTGAAAGTGTGCCAGTGTCGATTGAGGGGGGTGGGCCGTACCCTGGAGATGTAGAAATCCCCGGCGGAGTTCATATGCTGGGGTCCAGACCAACTGCACCATTCTTTATGGATAATGAGAAATGGGGGCAGGGCTACGAGGTCAAGCCCTTCTCTATTTCAAAGGCGCCGGTAACGAATGAGGAATTTGCCGAATTTGTAGACGCCCGCGGTTATCAGAGGGAGGAGCTTTGGACAAGTGCGGGCTGGCAGTGGCGCAGTAAAGTCGGAGCAGAACACCCTTTTCACTGGAAAAAAATTGAAGGTAACTGGCATACTAAATATTTCGATAAGTTCGAGGTTTTGCATCCGTACGAGCCTGTCGTATACGTTAATTGGTTCGAAGCAATGGCCTGGTGTAAATGGGCGGCACGTCGACTGCCTTGGGAGGGCGAGTGGGAAGTAGCTGCGTCACGTATTCCCCAGGTAGATAGTGACACGCTCCAAGGACCCGAGAACAGATATCCGTGGGGTAATGAAATTGCTACAAGCAATCACGCAAATCTTGATGGTTTCTACGGAAGACCAGTTGATGTTGGAGCATTCTCCCGAGGCGATAGCGCTTATGGTTGTCGGCAGATGATGGGTAATGTTTGGGAATGGACCCAGTCTGCTTTCATGGGCTTTGAAGGCTTTGTGCCGGATCCCTACGTAGACTACTCAAAGCCTTGGTTCGATGGGCAGCACGCTGTCTTACGCGGCGGCTCTTGGGCAACCAGAAATCGGATCGTTTGGAATACGTTTAGGAATTTTTATACCTGTGACCGACGCGACGTAATTGCTGGGTTTAGAACCTGCGCCCTTGATTTAGCCTGAGTACCTTTCTACTCACTGCTCTTATTGGAGTTTTCCTGAATTAACTCCCAGAGTTTGTGGGGCGTAGCCGGCATTGGCACGTCCTTAACTCCATAAGGTTTTAATGCGTCAATTAAGGCGCTTTGAATACAGGGGAGTGCTCCTACACAGCCCGCTTCACCAGCTCCCTTAATCCCGAGAGGGTTGGTGGGGGATGCTGTTCCAGCCGCAATCACATCAATTGAAGACATATCATCGGCACGAGGCATGCAGTAATCTAAAAAAGAGGCTGATAAAAGCTGACCACTTTCTGGGTCATAGTTTAAATCTTCACACAATGCCTGCCCGAGCCCTTGACTAATGCCACCATGTATTTGGCCTTTGAGAAGTAAAGGGTTGATGACCGTTCCCACATCGTCAACGACAACGTAAGACAAAACCTCCGTACTTCCAGTTTCTGGATCAATCTCTAACTCGCAAAAATGGCAACCGTTGGGGAATGTTGGGGCCTTTGGTTTAAAGGCGGCGAAGGCAACTAACGTTGGTTCAATTTCGGGCGGCAAGCCTATCAAAGCGTATGCTGTTTGAGCTACTTCTTCAATTCTCACGGAATGGTCCGTACCAATAACTGAAAAATTACCATCTTTGAAAGTAATGTCGGTATCAGCAGCTTCCAACATATGCGAAGCTATTTTCTTCCCGTGTTCAATAATTCGATCACTCGCTATTTGCAAAGCGGCTCCGCCATTGCCAGCTGATCGGGAACCAAAGGTGCCGCGACCATGAGCAACAATATCTGTATCACCTTGTACTAAGGTGATATTATTAAGTTCAACGCCAAGAATTTCATTTATCAGCTGCTTAAAGGTCACATCATGGCCTTGGCCTTGGGCGAGTGTTCCCATCAGGATTGTGCAATGGCCAGATCCATCGAAACGAATCTCTGCAGTTTCTTCAATTGGCGCTGCTGATTGTTCTATCGCAAAGGCAACTCCAATACCTCGAAGTTGTCCGCGCGCCGCCGACACTGCGCGTCGTTCTTCGAAATTATCATAATCAGAGAGTTTTACGGCTCTATCTAATACATCGGGAAAATTACCCGAATCATAGTTGAAAATTAGACCAGTTTGATACGGTATTGCATCTGGAGGGATCAGATTTAAACGTCTTAATTCAACGCGATCAAATCCCATCTCAATGGCAGCGGTGTCTATTACTTTCTCGATTGCAAGACTCGCTTCGGGGCGTCCAGCGCCACGATAGGGTCCGACCCAGTTGGTATTGGTAAATACCCCGGTTACTGCTGTATAAATTGATGGAGTAGTATATACCCCAGCTAAGCCGCCAAGATTATTGGTTGGTGAATGCGGCGTCATTGAACCAAGGTAAGCACCCAGGTTGGCAGTGGTGTCGACACTAAGGGCCAAAAAATGTCCGTCTTTATCCAACGCGAGTTCAACCGTTACGTCATTATCACGTGCGTGCGTATCTCACATTAGGGACTCTGTTCGGTCTGCTGTCCATTTGACGGGCCGTTCAAGTAGTTTTGAAGCCCACAAAACTAAAATCTGATCGTGATAAATATCACCTTTCATTCCGAACGCGCCTCCGACATCCCCGGAAACAACCCGGACTTTGGATGGCGGCAAATTCATTATGCTTGCCACATGATCTCTGATACCGTGCACGCTTTGTGTGCTTGTATGCAGGGTGTACCGGTCGAGCCTACGATCATAATCACCAATCGAGATTCGAGGCTCCATTGCGTTAGCAGAGATACGATTAATGTGATAGCTGATTTGGGTTTTATGGGCAGCTGCTGCTAGTGCATTTTCCACAGCAATTTTATTCCCGAGTTCATAAAAAAAACATTCGTTGTCAGGACATTCATCCCAAATTACCGGAGCATTTTCCTTTATGGCATCTTTGCTCGCGGTAACAGAAGGCATGATTTCATAATCAACTTCAATAAGTTCTGCCGCATCTTTGGCCTGGGAATAGCTTTCCGCAACAATGAAAGCAACTTCGTCACCAACTAAACGGACCCGGTCGCTGGAGAGAGCTTTGCGTGGCCCCGTGAACATCGGCGAACCGTCGCGTTTCTGCCGTGGTACGGCGACAGGGAATGGCGAAAATCCAGCACCTTCCCAATCTTTACCTGTTAAAATTAATTTTACACCAGGCGCTAATTTGGCTGCAGAAACTTCCAGAGATAGGATTTTGGCATTTGCGTGTGGTGACCGGAGAAAATATCCATAGCACTGGTTTGCTAAAAGAAAATCATCCCCATATTGCCCACGGCCTTGCAGCAGTCTTGGGTCTTCCGTCCGTGGAACTGGCTGTCCGATTCCAAATTCACCCATCTTCCACTCCTGGATTGAAACTCTTTAAAACGGAGAACTTGCGTTTTATCTTAGCTTTTTTATTTCTTTGTAAGAAAACCGAGAGAAATATTCCATTCTTAATTAACTCAATCTTATTTTTTTCCCCCATCAAACTTATTCAGTGCTGCGAAGTTCAAAGCCAGCCGGAGCCATTTGAGCTTGGGCAGCCTGTGTGGGATCAAGGGTAGTATCCCACTTGTCGGCTTCAAATCTCTGGCCAGTAAAATCATCCGAGGCACTTGATGCTAGCCATAAAATAGGCGGGCCCATTACTTTGGGATCGACTGGTTTACTGCCTGAATGGTGAGCACCAGATGCGCGCCACTCTGTTGGCATTATATCAGTATCGGCGGCGCGGCCTGGGATTAAAACATTCGAGGTTATGCCCGTTCCAGCAAGATCTTCCGCCCATATTCGCGTTGAAGCTTCTAGAGCGGTTTTAGAGGGGCCGTAGGGGAAAAAACCGTTACGCTGCATGGTCCCAATGCTCGTTGTGACATTAACAATCCTTCCCCACCCCTGTTTGAGCATATGGGGGATTGAGAAGGCTGCCATATGGAACGGACCCATTGTGTTTGTGTCAAATGTTGCTTGAACCTGAGCTATATCTGCTTCCCAAAACTTGGTTCGCTCGGTCATAAAATTTTCACTAAATGGCCGCATTCCAAGGCCAGCATTATTTATCACCATGTCAATCTGACCAAACCGTTCAATTGTTGTCTCAACAATGCTCTTACATTCGTCAGAGTTACGTAAATCGGCGGCAATAGCATGTACATCTCCGCCACTATCACCGATAACGTCAGCGACATCTGCTTCTATAATCGGGATATCGGTTGCAATATGGCTGGGAGCGACCACCTTGGCGCCGGCGGCGCAGAGCGAAATTGTCATGGCTCTGCCTAGACCGCGGCTACCACCGGTAACAACGCAGACCTTCCCCGAAATTGATGGGTCAGACATTAGTTTCTCCATATATAAATTCGTTATTTTTGCTCATTTACGCGGATTTTTCTGCTTTAGATTCTTGAATTTTCTGCCAAATTCTATGTGATGTCGCAGGCATATCAATGTGATTTACACCTAGTGGTTTGAGGGCATCCACGACCGCGTTGATAGTCGCAGGCAACGCGCCTGTGGGTCCCGACTCCCCGCCACCCTTCGCACCAATAAGATTTGATGAGGTCGGGACAGGGGCGCTGATGATATCCATAAAACAAATCCCATCAGCTCTTGGCACGCAATAATCCATTAGAGAGCCGGATATAAGCTGGCCGGAGTTATCATAGACTATGTCCTCCATAAGTGCCTGGCCTACTCCCTGTAAAATTCCTCCATGCATTTGTGCTTTGAGCAACAGAGGGTTGATCACGGTGCCAACGTCGTCGACGCATATAAAATCAATGATATTTGTAGAACCGGTGTCCGGATCAACTTCCAACTCACATATCTGAACGCCAGTTGGCCAGTTCCAATACTGTGGCGTATAAGTTCCAGTTTCATTTAGGCCGGGCTCTATTTCTGCAGGGAGTGCCGAAGCACTAAATGCAGCTTCAGCGACTTCAAGGATGGTCATAAATTTGTCTGTGCCCACAACAGTGAAGACCCCATCATCGAAATCAACATCGGCTTCTGCCGCTTCAAGGACGTGTGCGGCTATTGTTGTCGCCTTTTCTATCGTTTTATCACAGGCTAACGAAACAGCTGAACCGCCAATTGACATTGACCGAGAATTAAAAGTTCCTCGACCATAGGTTACCAGATCCGTATCTCCCTGGACGTATCGGATGGTTGAAGGATCGAGCCCTAACCGATCACAAACAATCTGCTTAAAGACTGTCTCATGTCCTTGGCCGTGACTGATTGTTCCCATAATTAATGTAACTGTACCCGAAGGATCGAACCGGATACTGCTTGATTCTAAGTTAGGCGATGATGTTTTTTTTACCGTATTTGAGATGCCTAATCCTCGCAGGACACCCCTTTTTGCAGCTTCTGCTCGACGAATCTCGAAGGCGTCGTAATCGATAGCTTTTAGGGCCTTCTCCATATTTCCAGGAAAATCCCCGCAGTCATATGTGAAGCCAAGCGCATTGGTCCAAGGCATTTGGTCGGGTGTTACGCTATTTTTTTGTCTTATTTCGACCGGGTCTATACCTAGTTCTCGGGCTGCTAAATCAACAAGACGCTCCCCGACATAGGCTGCTTCCGGTGCTCCAGCACCACGATAGGGGTTGGTCTCACAGTTATTTGTAAAGACGCCAGTTACCTCAACGTGTACGGCGGGCGTTTTGTAAATACCTGCAAGTGTTCCAAGATTATTAGTCGGCGGGCGCGGGCCGCGTATTGATAAATATGCACCCATACTGGCAATAGTCTTCACTTTAAGGCCAAGGAAGTTACCTTTTTTATCCAATGCTAAAGCGATATCGGTGACGTTGTCCCGTGCGTGCGTATCAGACATGAAACCTTCGGACCGGTCACAACGCCATTTGACAGGCCGTCTCACTATGCGTGACGCCCATAGTACGAGGGGCAGCTCGTTGTAGGTGCCGCCGCGCATACCGAAGCTGCCGCCGACATCTCCCGGGATAACACGGATATCGGTTTCCGGGATATTGAATATTTCTCGTGCTAACTGATAGCGGAGTGGGTGTGGATTTTGCAGGCCCGTATAAAGGGTGTAGCGACCGTGTCGCTCATCGTAATTTCCTACACAGCCACGAGGTTCCATCGCGACGGCGGTAACCCGACTAACCACCATTTTTTGCTCAACGATGTGATCGGCTTTTTGGAATGCTGCCTCCACCGCTGAAGCGTCACCCTTTTCCTCAAAAAATGAAATATTATCCGGGCAGTCCGGCCAGACAGCCGGCGCACCCTCCGCGATTGCGTTACCAACGTCCGTTACTGCTTCTAGGGTTTCGTAGTCAACTTCGATAAGTTCCGCGGCATCGTGCGCTTGCGCTAAAGTTTCAGCAACGACAAATGCAACACAATCCCCTACAAGCCGAACCCTATCCTTTACCAAAGCCGGGTGTTTAGGGTGGTACATGGGAGAACCATCTTTTTTCTTTTTATTTGCGTCCTCACAGGGCAATCCGCCGTAATTCTCTTTATCCCAGTCTTGTCCAGTGAGCACCCTTAAAACACCCGGCGCGGCTTCGGCTACGGTTGTGTCAATTGACAAAATATTGGCCATCGCGTGAGGAGACCGGAGGACATAGGCCCAAGCTTGATCGCGTAAATTAATATCATCTAGAAACTCACCACCGCCGGTCAGCAGCCTCGGATCCTCTTCCCGTGGTACGGATTGCCCAACAGCAAATTCGCCCATTTCTTTTTCCCTTCAGGTCGGAAATTGTGTTGCGGGATCATATCGGAAGGGGTTGATGGCAACAACGCCTCGTGAGAATTTCACACTATCTTTAAGATAGGCTTCTAAAATCAACCAATAGTATTCCCTCTTTAAGAAAATTATATGCTATGAACTATTAGCGATTGGTTATCGTCTTTACAAAAGAATGATCAAACTATGAAACGTAATATTCTTTCTTATTTCCTGTTCGCATTTCTTGTCTATTGGCTAAACCTTAGTGGGGTCGCGGTTTCCCAAACTATTACAGCACCCGCTGTCGGGACGGTTTCGGCCGAGGATGTAAATGAACTTAAATCGCTCATTAAGACGTTGGAAGATGATACTGACCGAAGGAAACTGATTGACCGGCTGGAGGTATTAATCGCTGCTAATTCTAAAACCTCCCGGGAAAAAGTTAGGCCTCCCGGTATAGGGGTTCGAGCGATCGAATTTTTTTCGGGGCGAATGGAACAGCTTAGTACTGATATTGTTGCGGGGACTCGTATTATTTTGGATTTACCCAATGTTTTTAGTTGGGTGTCACAACAAATTTTAGATCCCAAGCGTCGTGCTAACTGGATTGAAGTGATTTGGAAAGTCGTTTTATCTATCCTGGCTGGATTTTTGATTGAGCGCGGTGTGAGAATGCTTCTGGCGCGGCCGAGGCGTGTTCTTGAAACAAAGGAAGTTGACAGTTTGTGGGTCCAAGTATCCGCACTGATAGCCCGAACTGGTCTCGATATTATATCAATTTTAGGGTTCGTGGTGGGTAGCTATGCGACACTGCTGGCGGTAAATCCTGGCACAGTGAGCCAAGAAGTCATTGTTGCTTTGATAGTTGCAAATGTAATCGTTCGATTGGCATTGGCATTAGCACGAATGATTTTAACCCCACTCGCTGGCTCGCTTCGGCTCCTTCCAATTAAAGATGTTGATGCTAATTATATTTTTATTTGGACTAGACGTTTGACCGAAGTGACCGTGTACGGCTANGCTCTGGTTCAAATATCACAGNCTCTCGGCCTNCCGAATGAAGGCGCCGCAACCCTTCTGAAAATAATTGGTTTGTTTGTAGCATTACTTCTCGTGGTGTTTATCCTGCAGAANCGGAATTTGGTTGCAAGNTGGTTGCGTGGGCCAGATTTAAATGCGGGGACCACCTCGTCTCTCCGTATAAAAATAGCGGATACATGGCATGTGCCAGCTTTAATTTATGTGTTTGCCCTCTATTCGGTTTGGGCGCTTGCCCTTGAGGATGGTTTCAGNAAGCTTTTGCAGGCGACGGTGATTACCGTCTTCATCCTTGTTGTGGCTCAGCTTATTCAGACTGTGATCAACCGGANTTCTCGCCGGATATTTTCTCTCCGACCAGAAGTTAAANAACGCTACCCTTCACTCGAAGCACGCGCTAACAAATACCAGCCGATTCTGGAGAAATTAACATCTATTGTCGTCAAGATTTTTGCAGGGATTACTATCCTNGAGGCCTGGGGACTTGATGCTTTTGATTGGTTGCGAACGCCATTTGGNCANCGGGTCACGGGAAGCCTAATAACAATTGCTTTGTTATTGGTCATCGCAATCATAATTTGGGAAATTACCAGTGCGGTCGTCGAGCGATATTTATCGCGCGGCGAAGGGGATGTTTCTGCGCGTTCGCTNACCATATTGCCGCTTCTCCGAACGGCAATGTTAGTGCTCCTCGTAACGCTTGTTGTGATGGTGACACTTTCTGAGCTTGGGCTAGATATTGGCCCCTTACTCGCCGGTGCCGGGGTGATAGGNATTGCAATTGGATTTGGAGCCCAGACGTTGGTAAAGGATATTATCACTGGACTTTTCATTTTGGTTGAAGACCACATTTCGGTCGGTGACGTAGTTAAGTTCGGTGATCATGCAGGAACCGTTGAGAAATTAACCTTACGTACCATTCAACTTCGGGACGTGGGGGGNACGGTGCATGTAGTACCTTTTAGTGCGGTAACTACNATTGAAAATATGACCAAGGGTTTCTCACGCTATGTTTTTAATGTCGGGGTTGCCTATCGGGAAGATACAGATCATGTGGTTGATGTTTTAAGGGAGCTTGGTGAGGAGTTACTGCAAGACGAGAGGTATAAACCATTTATTCTTGAACCGCTTGAAATTCTTGGTGTNGATAGTTTTGGCGACAATGCGGTTAATATTAAAGCACGTATAAAAACCGTACCGGTAAAGCAATGGAGNATTGGAAGAGAATTTAATCGTCGAATAAAAATCAGGTTCGATGAGCTCGGTATAGAAATTCCATTTCCGCATCGAACCATCTATTTTGGCGAAGATCTTTCCGGAAATGCCCCCCCTGCGCGGATTGCCACTATAGATCAGGTTGCCTATCAGCAAGAAAAGAAGAAAAAGCAGAAACATCAAGATGAGGCTTCTTCGCAAAGACGATCCAAATCNGCTCCTAAACCCGAAACCGGTGGCCCAGATGTACCGGATGGTGACTAGTTAGGTGAAATTAACGATGAGTGTGACGCATCCACGCGACATAGGAGTTGTAAATTGGCTCGGAGTTCGAACCCATATCAAGAAGGAAATTCACCGTTTCTTCAAGGTTGGTTTGCAAACGCTTATCGCGCCTACCGCCACGACATTAATGTTTTTGGCAATTTTNACCTTAGCGCTAGGACGTAATGTTCAGGTGATCGCNGGTATTCCGTTTGTGGAGTTTTTAGCGCCNGGTCTCATCATAATGGCAATNATTCAAAACTCTTATGCNAATACTGTTAGTTCGGTGATGATCTCTAAAATTCAGGGCAANATCGTNGATATGCTGATGCCCCCTTTATCACCAGGAGAGTTTATCATTGGGTTTGTGGTGGGTGGTGTCGTGCGTGGTTTACTCGTCGCTATTTGTGTGGGGTTTGCGGTATGGATTTTTGTGCCGCTCCAGGTTTATAATTTCGGGTTTATTCTATTTTTTGGGATAGCTGCATCTTCAATTTTATCNATGTTGGGCTTGCTGACCGGTNTAATAGCGGAGAAATTTGATCATCAAGCTTCAATTAGCAATTTTATAATCACGCCGCTCTCTTTTTTATCTGGGACGTTTTATTCGATCGAAAGGTTGCCTGATATTTGGCAGAATGCCGCCATGGCAAATCCATTCTTTTATATGATCGACGGTTTTCGTTACGGCTTTATTGGTCATGCCGATGCATCTCTGACCCTTGGGGTTTTGATCCTGCTTGGGCTCAATATTTTTCTATGGCTCGTGTGCTATTACCTTGTTGCAATTGGTTATAAGCTAAAAAGTTAGGGCGCAAAACTATGGATTTAGAAAGCATAGAACTTCCCCCTCAAACGTTGACATTAGTATACCTAAAGCCTACTTCTCCCCACTTTCGAGAGGTTTTCACACTGTTTAGAAAATCGCGGGAGAAAAGTAGTGATACCTGAGATTATGCCGAGCTATGGGCGGGCTGACATCGCCTTTGAAAGGGGGGAAGGAGCTCATCTATTTTCGACGGATGGGAAACGGTACCTCGACTTTGCTACAGGTATTGCGGTTAATGTGCTTGGGCACAATCATCCAAGTCTTGTAAAGACGCTGACTGAACAAGGAGGTAAGCTTTGGCATGTTTCTAATCTCTATCGCGTTCCGGAGCAGGAGGAATTAGCGCGCAAATTAGTTGGTGCCAGCTTTGCCGATAGTGCCTTTTTTTGTAATTCGGGAGCCGAGGCGGTTGAGGCTAGCATAAAAATTGTAAGAAAATTCCAGGCGGCATCCGGACACCCTGAGCGTTATAGAATTATTTCTTTTGATAGTAGCTTCCATGGCAGAACACTCTCTACCATTGCGGCCGCTAAAAATGCAGCACATGTTGCAGGTTTTGGCCCTATGCCTGATGGCTTCGATCAGGTCCCTTTTGATAATTTGAATGAGCTCCGGAACGCAATTACG
>PBOV01000093.1 GCA_002724505.1 Rhodospirillaceae bacterium
CCCATCGAACCTGAACTGGTTGGAACCAGCGTAGGGAGCCGTCACGCAGGGCATTCCCCGGCGTATTTTAAGATGGCTCCCAAAGAATTGGAGCTATTGAAGTGATGATTGGAGTTATTTTCGGACTGAGTATCGGTTGGCTGCTTGCACAAACGAGTGCACTGAGTGCTCGCGACACTTGGTTAGGAATGGATCGCTGATGCTAGTTATCCAACAACTCGTTAATGGTCTGATGCTGGGCGGTGTCTATGTGATGGTTGCTGTGGCCTTCACTCTTATCATCGGGATGTTAAATTTTTTAAACTTTACTATCCCCGCTCTTTTTATGTTTGCCGCGGTCCTCATGTACGCAACGATGACGGGAACGCTGCCCTTTGGTAACGATGTGATTCTTCTAATCTTTGGCACCGATTATCGCTGGATTGCAGGTATAATAGTCGCCCTCGTTACAATCGCACTGGCTTCCCTGGTAATAGAGCGCTTCACTTACCGCTATATGAAAGCAAAATATGGGGACGCAACAGAGCATGCGTTGCCACTAGTAAGCTCGCTCGGATTTTTGATTATATTTGAGCATTTTGTCGTAAGCACTTGGGGGTCGGACCCACTGACTGCTGCTTCGCCATTTGGTCAGGGCACCTTCAGTATTGGGACAATAATTTTTAGTATTCCCCAGATTGTCAGCCTAACTCTTTCTCTGATTGTTGTTGTCTTGTTGAGTGTTATGGTGAAGGCCACAAAGCTCGGACGCGCTTTGCGTGCAATTGCCGAGCGACCCGATACCGCAGTACTCATGGGTGTAGATGTCGGCAGAATTGTTCCGGTTGTTTATGTTATTACTGGCCTGTTGTGTGCGATTTCGGGTGTTTTATTTACGATAAACTATTCCACGGTTGATGCTTATGTTGGTGATACGGTGGCTACGGTGGCCATTGCGGGTATGGTTCTTGGTGGGCTTGGGAATGTATGGGGTGCTATCATTGGTGGATTATTCATCGGCATGCTGGAGGTTATGTCGATCTATATTGTAGGCGCAGATTTTGCAAAGGTCCCAATCTGGGGCCTCTTGCTTATCATCTTGGTCTTTAAACCTACCGGCTTATTTGGCCATACGCTGATCGGAAAGGGTAAATTCTGATGAGTGGTTATCTTGAATCCCAGTTAATTATCCTTTGCCTTAGCATTATTTACGCCTACGGAATCTTTTTGCCAGCCGCTTCAGGGCAGCTAAATTTAGGGGCGGCAGGGTTTATTACGCTCGGTGCTTATGCTAGCGCTTGGTTTAATGCTAGCACTGGCGCGGAGCTGCCAATTTGGCTTAGCGTAATTTTGGCAATGTTATTCACAGGCGGTATTGCCTTTTTAATTTCCTTTCCGATTTTAAGAACCAGGGGCGTTTATATGGTCTTGGCAACCTTTGCCTTTGCCGAGGTTGTGGCAGGTATTGTTATTAATGTTGAAGAACTTGGCGCTGCTGCTGGTATGCCCGTTGATGGGCATCTCGATGTTACCGTGATTGTGCCTGTGACCATCTTCGTGATCCTCTTTTGTTTCTATTTTATGTCTACGCGGCTCGGAGTTGCGCTCAGATCTATACATGATGATGAAAATGTTGCGACACTGTTCGGCGTGAATGTCCGGGCGGCTAAGGTTGCCGCCTTCACGGTTGGCGCAATGCTGATGAGCCTTGGCGGTTCGTTATACGGTCATCACTATAATTACATTGAAGCGCAGACATTCAATGTGCTGTTAAGCATATACATTTTGCTCTACGTCCTCATGGGAGGAACCCAAACTGCTTGGGGTCCGCTTATTGGAGCTATATTTTTCATAACTGTCCCCGAAGCGATACGGGGAGTTGCTGAATCGGCCGGCATTGGCTGGCTAGCTGAGGGTCGCTTCATGTTGTTTGGAGCCTTCATTGTTCTTTTGATGGTTTTCCGGCCTGAAGGGGTTATGACCCGGACATTGCAGGATCGAATGGGTGGCGCGGTTTTGCGGCGCAAGTCCGTTGCTATAGACAATGCGGCGGTTCGATCATGACAAAAAATGTGCTCGAAATTTTTGGGATGCATAAAAGCTTTGGCGGGCTCAAAGTAATTGATGATGTTTCTTTCAATGTATCACATGGCAGCCGCACCGCATTGATTGGTCCAAACGGTGCCGGAAAAACCACGGTTTTTAATTTGCTAACGGGCGTTTACCCCATTGATGCGGGTATAATTACCGTTGACGGTCAGGATATTACCCACGTCCTGCCAAAAGATCGTGTGACTGTCGGCATGTCTCGTAGTTTCCAAAATATTCGTCTCATGCCGCATCTAAGTACTGTAGAGAATGTCATATTGGGTCAGCATGCGCGTGCTCGCAAATTCAGTAGCCTAATGTTTCCTCTCGGCTTATTGCCAAAAAATGATTGGCGATTGTCGGCTGAAGAAGCGCTTGATAAAGCCGGGATAAGTACTTATCCCGGCGAAATCGTGGCAAATCTACCCTATGGCGTTCAGAAGCGGATTGAGGTTGTTAGGGCTTTGGTCTCCCAACCTAAGTTGTTGCTCCTTGATGAACCAGCCGCAGGGCTTAATGAGGTGGAGACCAATCAATTACAGGAACTTCTGGAGCAGGTGTCGGACCAGGGCGTTACTATTTTGGTGGTTGAACACGACATGCAATTTGTGCGGAACCTATGCGATCATATCGTAGTTCTGAATTTTGGACGCAAGATATTTGAAGGAACGCCGGAGGCGGTTCACCAAGACCCAGCGGTACTCGAGGCGTATCTTGGAACTGATGATGAAGTTTCGGAGGCCCCTCATGCTTCTTGATGTTCAGGGTGTTAACGTTCGATATGGCCGTAACCACGCGGTTAAATCAGTCAATCTCACGCTAGAAGAACAGGAAATTGTAACCGTCCTTGGGGCAAATGGTGCGGGTAAGAGTTCTCTTCTGAAGGCTATCCAGGGTAGTGAAAAATCAACCGGGATAGTTTTGTTTGATGGCGTTGATATTAGTGGTTGGTCAGCGCCACGGCGAGTTAACGCGGGGTTGGTTCTTGTACCTGAAGGACGCCAAATTTTTGTCAGTTTAACAGTACACGAGAATCTTCAGATGGGGGCTTATTGTCGAAGCGATCACGTTGGCAATGAAATTGAAGCCGTTTATGAACGCTTTCCAAATCTCGCAGCACGACGCGATATGCCGGCTTCTGTCTTGTCGGGTGGAGAACAGCAAATGCTAGCTATTAGCCGCGCCCTATTGGCAAAACCTCGCCTTATGATGCTTGATGAACCATCGCTCGGTCTGAGCCCGATTCTAGTTAGGCAGCTTTTCAAGCTGATTAAAGATCTTAATGGGGGTGGGTTGACTATACTGTTGATTGAGCAAAATACCCACATGGCTTTGCAGAGTGCTGATCGTGGCTATGTCTTGGAACTTGGTAATGTTGTTCTCTCGGGAGATGCAAAAACCTTGCAGGAAGATAAGCGTCTCGGGGAAGCCTATCTTGGAACACATTGACTCTTTGTGTCACTACGCTACCGTCCAAACAATTAAAAACAGAGGAATAGAATTATGAAATTTAAGGTAGGAATTAGAGCGGCTGTTATTGCTAGCATGGCTTATATGACACCAGTACAGGCAGCGGATGAAATTGTACTGGGTTTGAGCTATGGGAAGACAGGCCTTTACTCTACAATTAATAAAACGACAGAAGTCGCTGTTGATATCGCAGTCGCTGAAATTAATGCCGCCGGCGGGGTTAATGGAAAGAAAATCCGTATTGTTAAGTACGACACCGCAGGAGATCCTAAGCAAGCGGTGGTTGCGGTGCGAAAGTTTGCCCGGGACGATAAAGCGCTCGGGGTAATTGGGCCCTTTTCGTCGAGCGAGGCACGCGTTGCTTTTGCGGCTGGTGAACGCGAAAAAATCGTTCAAATTCCAAATGCCTCTTCAGCTCCTAAATTGGCGGATAAGTTCTCCTATGCCTATCGCCTTACAGAGAGCGAGTATCTGCAGTTTATGCGTGTCGTAAAAACGATGAAAAAGCGGGGCGCGATGAAAAAGTCGGTCGCCATAATGTATGGGACGGACGATGTCGTATCCAAGGCTGTGGGCATGTACATCATGAAACCTATCCTGACCAGAGAGAAGGTAAATATTACAGGACCGATCGGTTTTGCTACTAAGGCATTTGATGTTTCTCCACAGGTGTCCCAGCTAAAAGGTAAAAACCTTGATTATGTTGGTCTTGCGGGCATCACCCCTATCGCTATACGAGTCCTAAAGGAAATGCGCCGACAAAAGATCAATGTCCCCATTATTGGTGCGCAGATTTGGGCCGATCCTGAAATCGTTCACGGTATGGGCGCAGATGGAGATAATGCCGTCTTTGCGGCTTCCTATTACTATAATCTCAATAAACGGACACGTGATTTTAAGGATAAGTTTGTAGCTGCTGCAGCTAAGCAGGGAATTAAAAAACTTTGGCCACATCACGTCGATGCTTCGGCTTACGACATTGTTTATGTCTTCAAGAAGGCCATGGAAGTTGCTAAGGTAACCGGCAACCCCAAGAAGGTTAAAGCTGAACGCACGGCAATTCGTGATGCGCTGCTTAAAACAACCTTTGACCTTGTTCAAGGCAAGGTTTGTTTTGAAAAGAATGGCGACGCCCAACTGCCCGCCTATATTATGACGATGAAAGACAAAAAGTGGAATTTGCTGGATACACATCCGGCTCTGCCCTGCAAGAAATAACGCAGAGTTTCATATCTTAACGGAGCGGCGGGAGGCAACTCCCGCCTTTTTTTTATTGTTCGCCGATGCCGTCTTTCATTCGGAAACCTGTGCCGTCGCGCTCGATGGGTCCATAGCATGGTAACTGGAAATGGGCTGGTAAAATAAAGGTTTCGCTGTTGGAAAATCGACCCAACATTTGGGTTCGCGTTTTACGCGACATTTGTTTGTCTTCACAAAAACAAGTAGACCATTCAGGGTGAGCAAGCTGCACAGGGTGATGCATAACATCCCCACATATTACCGCGTGGGTTTTTGATGCTTCACCGACGTTTAGTATAATGTTACCTGGCGTATGGCCGTAAGCTGGTTCTGTATTTATCCCAGTGGCGATTTCGTGATTACTTCCAATTAGTTTTGCTTGTCCCGATTTTATAACTGGTAGGATACTGTCGGCATAGGATCCATACATGATAGGATCTTGGCTTTGCGCTTGGCGTTCTTCCCAGAATTTGTATTCGCGTTTTGCAAAAAGATATTGAGCATTGGGAAAGGTGGGTACCCACTCTCCATTTACCTTTTTTGTATTCCATCCAACATGGTCGGCGTGCATATGGGTGCACATAACAAAATCAATATCTTCTGGGGTCACACCATGTCGTGCAAGATTATCGAGAAAAGGCCCCGATCGATTTGTCCACATCTTGCGGCCCGGTCTTTTCTTGCCGTTGCCGACACAGGCGTCGACCAAAATAATATGGTTTTTTGTCTTTATAATATAGGCGTGAAAACTCAGATATAGGTCCAGGGTATCAGGATGAATATGCTGAGAACCAAACCTCTGGCTTAGAGAACGAATTCTTTCTGGTGTAGAATCGGGATAGAGCATTGAGGCGGTAAAGCCGCTATCTTCCATATCAACCACGCGCCCAATATTAATATTTCCAAATGAACAGGTATCGGTCTCGTGGTTCCACTTGGTCATCAGGCACTTACGCCTTTTGCCATAAGATCTGCCATTCGGCGAACAAAGGCTGTGGGGTCGGGCAAGGCCTCGCCTTCAAGAATACGCGCCTGATCAAGAAGCAGCCACGCTGCATCACTGACTTTGGTTCCGGCGCCATCAACGCCGGAGATCCCTGCTAACGCGGTGATGAGTGGATGCTTAGCATTAATTTCTAATACACGTTTGACTTGCTCATTGAGTTGGTTGTGCTGGCGTAACAGCTGTTCAAGACGGATGTCCATATCGCCTTCTTCCGCGCTAAGACAGACCGGACTGTCTGTGAGGCGGTTGGAAAGACGAACATCTTTTACGTTATCGCCTAGTTCTAGCTTAACCATAGCGACCAGGGCGTCGATTCCCGGTACATTTTCTTCGTCTGAATTTTTACCATCTTTTTCATCGATAGCGTCAGAGTTCTCTTCTTTGATTGTATCTAAGTCGTTGCCGGCGCGAGTGGCCGACCTCAACGGTTTGCCTTCATGTTCACCTACTGCAGGCAGCCAAAATTCATCGACCGGGTCAGTCATCAGTAATACTTCGATGCCGCGAGCACGAAAGCCCTCGAGTTGAGGGCTTTTACCAAGAGCACTTATTTCTTCGCCGGAAATATAATAAATAGCTTCCTGGCCTTCTTTCATACGTCCTACGTAGTCCTCAAGGCTGGTCAGCGCATCATTGTGAGTGCTGTTAAAACGCGAGAGTTTGAGGATAGCTTCGCGGTTCTCCTGATCCTCATAAATCCCTTCTTTAATAACAGCACCAAAGTTTTCCCAAAAGGTTTTGAATTCCTCCGGTTTCTTTTCTGCGAGTTTTTTAAGTTCGGTTAATACTCGCTTAACCAGTGCCTTTTTAATTCTCGTAAGCGCCGGGTTATTCTGTAACATTTCGCGGCTGACATTGAGCGGTAAATCTTCTGAATCAATTAGCCCCTTCATGAAACGCAGCCAGGGCGGACAGAGTCCGTCACAATCGTCAGTTATAAAGACGCGTTTGACGTAAAGTTTGACCCCATGTTTCCTTTCAGGNGCAAAGATNTCCATAGGCCGCACGGAGGGAACATAGAGCAGGCCGGTATATTGCAACCGACCCTCAGCCCTCCAGTGAATTGTCATCGCCGGCTCGTCAAAAGCATGGCTTATATGGCGATAAAACTCTGTATATTGTTCAGCTTTGATATCTTTTTTCTGACGGGTCCACAAAGCGGAGGCCTGATTAAGTGTCTCTTTTTTATTNTCGANCTCCATCATGATNGGTANNGAGATNTGGTCNGAATAGGTGGAGACGATATGACGGAGCCGCGTTGGTTCTAAAAACTCGACNGCATCTTTTTTTAGNTTAATGACGATNGAAGTNCCNCGGCTATCGCGTTCTGNCTCCTCAATAGTGAATTNCCCCTCACCATCCGAAGTCCATTTCCAAGCTTTGTCTTCTCCAGCCCGCCGGCTAGTTACTTCTACCGATTCAGCAATCATAAAGCAGGAATAAAAACCAACACCAAACTGACCAATTAAGGCAACGTCATCCTCTTTCTCGTTACTGAGGGCGTCAATAAAAGCCGAGGAGCCGGAGCGGGCAATAGTGCCNAGNTCGTCGATCAANGCCTCCCGGTTCATCCCAATTCCATTATCAGAGATNGTCAGCAGTTTAGCCTTTTTCTGGACCGAAAGTTCGACCCGAAATTCTGTGTCATCTGCTATTAGAGTGGGTTCGGTGATGGCTAAGTAACGCAAACGATCGCAGGCGTCGGAAGCGTTTGAAATCAGTTCNCGAAGGAAGATTTGTCGGTCGCTATAGAGTGAGTTGGCAACAATTTTAAGGATCTTTCCAACTTCGGTTTGAAAGTTAAGGGTTTCTGCAGTCATTTTTAGGAATCTCTCTTTTAATCACCGTTCATTTGTTGGGCAGAATATGTGACCTCGGCGCCTTCTCTGCAAGGCCCCTTTATGAATAGGGCTAAANTGCAATGAATACTTGTTTCTNGTGCGAGGAGTCGCCAAACTTTAACTATGTCTAAACCAGCTAACTCTTCAAGAATTACGGCGGTTCTGGGACCAACCAATACCGGGAAAACCTATCTCGGGATTGAACGTATGCTCGGTTACCGGACGGGGATGATGGGTTTCCCGCTTCGATTGCTCGCGCGGGAGAATTATGACCGGGTNGTCGCTTTAATTGGGTCGCGCCACGTCGCCTTGGTTACNGGCGAGGAGAAGATCCTGCCACCANACGCACGATATTTTCTTTGTACGGTTGAATCNATGCCGATTACTCGGNTGGTTGATTTTCTTGCTGTTGATGAAATTCAGCTCTGTGCAGACCCTGAGCGGGGNCATTTGTTTACNGATCGTNTGCTGCGGGCACGCGGTCNGGCGGAAACTATGTTTCTTGGTTCTGAGACGATTAAGCCCATTCTGANAAACCTNGTCCCCGAAGCAAAGTTCGTCTCCCGGCCGCGTTTTTCAAAGCTTAGTTATAGTGGCCCTAAGAAGCTAACNCGTATCNGAGGNCGTAGCGCNATTGTNGCGTTCTCGACAAGTGATGTTTACGCGCTNGCAGAACAAATTCGNAGNACCTCTGGTGGCGCTGCCGTNGTNCTCGGCGCGCTTAGTCCNCGAACCCGAAANGCACAGGTTCAGATGTATCAGGAGGGTGAAGTTGATTATCTGGTTGCAACCGACGCTATTGGTATGGGCCTTAACATGAGTATTGATCATGTGGCATTTTGGCGGCTCCATAAGTTCGACGGACTCCGGCGCCGACAATTATCGATTGTTGAGATCGCACAAATTGCNGGTCGAGCTGGTCGCTATATGCAAGATGGGACNTTTGGCACGGCAGCGGAGCTAGGNTCGCTCGATTCAGAAACGGTNGAGGCGGTGGAGAACCATTCCTTCCAAAACATACNAAGNATTTGGTGGCGNAGTAATNATCTCAATTTCAAAAACTCAACTTCTCTTCTTAANAGCCTTGAAGCNNCTCCGCCCTCCNGANCTTTNCGCCGAGTAAATGAGGCCGAAGACCATNGCGCANTGCGGCGCCTTTTGCANGACAAGANAATTGCTGATNTCGCATGTAACCCGGATATGGTTGGTCTGCTTTGGGAAGTCTGCCAAATCCCCGATTTCCGGAAGACCATGCCCGAAATACATGTTCGGTTATTGGGAAAAATTTATCGATATCTTGCGGCACTTGATGGACAATTGCCAACTGATTGGATTGCTGGCCAAGTGGCACATCTTGAGCAATTTGATGGCGATATCGATACTCTGATGGCGCGCATCGCTCATATTCGGACCTGGACGTATATTTCACACCGAACTAACTGGATTGATGATGCATTNAGTTGGCAGGCAAGGGCGAGGCTTATAGAAGACCGNTTGTCTGATGCCTTGCACGAGCGGCTNACNCANCGTTTTGTTGATCGACGTAGCGCTATTCTCGTCCGATCGCGCGGTAAAGATGTTCAAGCCGATGTTAACCAAGATAACGAAGTTTTTGTGGAGGGAGTGTTTGTCGGTTGTCTGGAGGGGCTTCGCTTTGTAACAGATTTGTCATCTACATCTGGTGACCGGCGTTTGCTGACGGCTGCAGCTCACCGCGGTTTACAGCGAGAAATAGGACGCCGTGTTGCTGCGCTTGAAAAAGCTGTAGATGCCGATTTTAACTTATCTAATGATGGAANAATTTTATGGAAAGANCAATTCTTNGGGAGTTTGTCTCAGGGGTCGGATATCCTATCACCTCGGCCACGTGTAGCGANNAGTATCATACTGCCAGCNGCNTTGAGGGATCGGGTNGAGNNCCGTCTGGCACGTTGGTTTNATGAAATATTGCGTCGGGCTTTTGCNCCGCTGTTTANGATCCCTACTCNAAAGGTTACCGGTCCGGCTCGAGGNATGGTNTTTCAATTANGGGAGGGTTTAGGGTCAATCNCGCGATCTGCCGNGCAGGACCAGGTTAAAGCTCTCTCAGTACANGACAAANCNGTATTTCGNTCTAGTCATATACGAATTGGACCCCAGACAGTCTTTATTGCTTCNCTGTTAAAGCCCCGTGTTAGAGTTCTTAGGGCTCTNCTGTGGGCAANTTGGAATAANGAGGAGGTTCCCAATNTGCCTCCCCCAGGGTTNACGACACTTTTTAAGAAANGNGANGTTGCGANNGAGTTNTATGAAGCAATTGGGTTTATAGGGATNGGAGANCTAGTAATCAGGGCTGATATTCTTGATCGGGTTTCTATCAAACTTATCCGTCTGGCTAAAACTGGCGTTTTTTCCCTACCGGACGATTTGCCGTCTTCACTGGGTTTGAACTTGCCTCAAACACAGACCCTCGTCCGACAGTTAGGATATGTTGTCCGCCCAGATGGCTCGGTCCTTCGGAAGGCTGAGAAGCGTCGTCCAAGAAACTTTAAGAGCAAGCCAAAGGTTTTATCAAAAACTGGCTCGCGGAAAACGACAGTCGTAAAATCAGCGTCGAACTCGCCCTTTGTAAAACTTGCGGAGCTTCGGCTTTGACTCAGCCAAAAATGTCAATTCGGCTCGATAAATGGTTGTGGCATGCGCGATTTTTTAAATCACGGTCGTTGGCGAGTAAAATCTGTGGCGCAGGACGTATTAGAGTGAATGGTAATGTGATAGAAAAGGCCCATTTTGGTGTCCGTGTTGGGCAAGTTGTGACTTTTCCACAAGCACGCCGTATTTGGGTGGTAAAAATCCTCGGGTTAGGAACTCGCAGGGGCCCTGCCCCTGAAGCAAAGCTTCTATATGAGGATTTATCAGTTGAGGCGCCGCGGCGGGTTCCGCGGGTGCCGGGTGTCCGGCCAGTGCCGGTTGCGCGGTGGGATAAACGTGATCGAAACAAGGATGCATGGTGATTAAAAAAATTAAAGAGTTATTGGGGCTGAACGACGAAGTTATAGTGTCAGATGATGAGATTGATGATACGAAACTCGCAGCTTCAGCATTACTAGTAGAAGTTGCTGTGGTGGATAGGGATTTTAACGCGGCAGAGCGCGATAGAATTATCCAATTCGTAAAAAGTAAGTTTTCTCTGGAAGAGACTGTTGCCAGCCAATTAATTTCCCGAGCAGAAGCCCAAGTTGAAGGCTCAGTTCAGTTATATGGAATCACCGCAGCCCTTAGGCAGGGACTGTCTTACGAAGATAGAGTTGAGTTGATGGAATGCTTGTGGACGGTTGCGTATGCTGATGGTGAAGTAGATCCCTTTGAGGATCAGCTAATGCGTCGCATCGGTGGATTAATCTATGTGACGGACAGAGATCGTGCCACAGCGCGTAAAAAGGCTATCGATCGAAACTACGATGTTTCAAACGAAAAAAAAGAATTTTTAATATTAAATCAGCGGTCTACGC
>PBOV01000094.1 GCA_002724505.1 Rhodospirillaceae bacterium
AGCTCGTAACCACAACGCCAATCGCCGCCCAACTAAGTTCCTGGAATCCTGGTCGAATAATGATCATTACCCCGCCAAACCCAATTAAAAGAGCAGCCCATCGGCGAATTCCAGGTCGCTCGCCGAGGAACAAAACTACAAACAAAACTGTGAAGAGTGGCGACGTAAACATCAGCCCCGTGACATCCTGCAGCGGGAGATGCGCTAAGGCAAAAATTAAAAGAACCATACCGCCGTAATTGAGGATGGATCGATACACATAAGAACCGAAATGATCTGTTTTAAGAATACCTGCGCCGACCTTGAACAACCACGGAGCCATCAGAATTACACCAAGGATTGAACGAAAAAATACCAGCTGAAAAATGCTGAAGTCACTAGATAAATACCGAACCACAGCATACGTCGCCGCGTAGTTCGCTGTAGCAAAAATCATCCACAGGATACCTCTAGTTGACCCCGGCATCGCTTCGAAAACTGTCATTAGATGAGATAATCGACTCAAAGCCTCACCCCTTTACCAACGAAATACGGATACACCTGCGCAACTCCATAGATGAGATCTTGCTAAAACCAATAGTCCTTTTTTCAATGACCTTCTCTGAATGGCTTTAAGCTTTTGTCGAAAAAGTGAAAATTTCAGGGCGATTGCAACTTCTCCATCCTCCTAAAACATATCTTTATCGAGATTTAGAAGGTTCTACAGACTATTATCCCTGTTTCCACCCCGTGTATACTAAAAGCAAGAATATTGGCTCGTTCTAGATAACACACGACAGTATGATCCTCTTCAAAAGAGGTTGTTGGGTATGTCCTTAAAGACAAAAAAGATCAGCGTTTTATTTGTTTGCACTGGAAATATATGTCGTTCTCCCACAGCAGAAGGCGTGTTCCGCCATATGGTTGAAAATGCCGGCCTAGGGAAGGAAATCCATATAGACTCCGCCGGTACAATTGCCTTTCATATTGGTGAAAGCCCTGACCCGCGCTCACAAAAAGCCGCTAAAAGTAAGAGCATTGATCTCAGCAGTATAAGGGCACGCCAACTTCATGAAGACGATTTTGATGTTTTTGACTTTTTAATCGCCCTTGATCGCTCACATTTACAAACTTTGGAAGAACAGGCTCCAAAAAATTGCAGCGCGGTTATTCGACTGCTCTTAAATTATGATCCCAAATCAACAATTGAGGATGTTCCTGATCCTTATTATGGCGACCTTAGCGGCTTTTATGACGTCCTCAATCTTATTGAAAGCGCGTCAGCTGGCCTGTTAAAGGCATTACAAAATTGTCCTGAAGTTTCTGATCAAAGGTTTATTTGATCCAGTCCACCGAAAATTATACGATCGGCAAAACGGCTACTTCACTGCATAATCGAGCGGTAGAGCAGTGGTATACTTAATTTGTTCCATTGCAAAACTTGAACTGACATCGGTCAGATCAACGTATTCTATCAACCTTTTATAAAATTCATCATAGGATGAGATATCAGGCACAACGACGCGGAGCAGGTAATCAACATCACCACTCATTCTGTAAAATTCTACTACCTCCTTAAAAGAAGAAACAGCCGCTGAAAATTTTTCAAACCATGCCGTACTATGATGGTTTGTTCGGATCGACACAAAAGCTGTGACATCAACGTTCAGCAATTCTGCACTAAGGAGAGCAACTCGTCCCCTAATAATACCGGCCTGTTCGAGACGCTGGATCCGATTCCAGCATGGAGAGGTGGACAGACCAACCTGTTTTGCCACCTCACTTACCGGGAGTGTCGCATCAACCTGCAAACAATCGAGAATTTTAATATCAATAGAATCCATAAAAATTTCCCTAAAAACTTTCTTTATAACTATAAATTTTAAAAATTTCATATCAATTTATATAGAAAAAAAAACAAATTAAGAAAAATTTTTTGAAAATCACACTTTTTGGAATATCTTCTCACATATAATAGCTTCGATTAGATACTCAAAAACGAACCCATGAATTATTTGCCGATTGGCCCGTTACATAATGGGACATTGCTCTTAATCTCTGTGCACCTGCCGATTGTTTGGATAAATGTGCCGATAATTTAAAACAAGGACAGCGCAAAAAGTTTAGTGGGTGATTTGTGGCTAATGCCTCGTGTTCTCGCCAATTGATTTAACTTAAAAGCCAACTAAATCGAGAACCGCGCGACCGAGGCGTGTCTCTGGATTATCCAAATCAAATATTATGTCAAAATGATTACGGCCAGTAGCCTCAAATAAATTGCACGCGCCCCCCTCTAAGGTCCAGGCTTTGGCGTAATCTATACTTTGTCTTTTAAACTCAGCAGTCTCGGTTTCACCGTACGAAATAACTATTGGACACCCCGCTTTAGGCAGGTGCCCCTGCGGACTATTGCGTCGAACCCCAGCCAGATCGAGTTTCATCCATTCGTTAATATGTGACAAGCGGATCGGTTCTAGTTCATATAAGCCACTCAGTGAAACTGCCCCTTTTATAGCTCTCTCTGGTAAACCAAAATCCGAATGCCAACCGCTAGCAACCAACATACCAGTCAAATGACCTCCGGCAGAGGACCCTCCAACATAAATAGCGTCTCTATCGCCACCAAAACTGGCCGCATTTTCCCAGACCCAACTCAGCGCTAACCGACATTGATGCACGATCGTATCAAGGGACGCTGACGGAGCTAGTGAATAATTCACGGTAACCAAAGAGATACCCTTCGCGACCAAGCCGGGCGCCATGGAAGCGGAATCCTTTTGGCTAAGCGCCCGCCAATAACCACCGTGTATAAAAATAAATATTGGTGCATTGGGCCCAGCGGGGAAAATATCAATTACCTCATCGGGGTGACCCCCATAGGCGACATCCTCCAAACAATGCAGGGTGTCACGGGCCTTAGCACTCCGCGAGGTATACTCCAATAATAATGCATCGACATCATCGACCGTCGCTCGCGCGTTATAACCGCGATCGATTGCCGCCTGGTCCATGTCACGATAAATAGCGGTCATATAGGTGCCCCGTTTCTTAATGAAAAATTCTCCAAGGGAGTATAGATCGCCCCAGTATGTGCAGGATAACTATGAAAAAGTGTAAAACTATCGACTTTAAAAGACGGTCCCCGAAAATAGCTATGCCCTTCGAGACAATCGCGCACATTGAGTGGCGTTGAATTTTTTAAACGCGCTAACGTTATGTGAGGGGAAAACTTTCGAGTATCCGAGGCTATTCCCGTTCGCGTCAAAACGTTCGCAATCTTTTTTTGTAGTCTATATAAAGCGGCGCTGCTTTGTATCCCCACCCATAACGATCTAATTTTCCTATTTGATCCAAAATGACCTACACCCGATAGTGTAAGGTCAAAACTTTCAGCTTCAACCCAAGATAAAGCCGCCGTTATTTCGGCCACCTCTGATCCCCGCACCTCCCCAATAAATTGGAGTGTCATATGTAAATTCGCTTCTTCAGCCCAACGAGCATCGCGAACACCGCTACAAAGGGTTCTAAGTCGCTGGCACTGATCAGCGGGAAGAGGGAGGGCAACAAATAAACGACTCACAAGATTAACGACAAGACCCCCGTATAACCGTAGATCCGATTATTTGAAATCTCGCCATTAGCAAAGAACCCTATTAGCGGCACATCTTCGCCCAGTATCTTTGCTATCGTCCTAAGTTCCACCGATCCGGGACCGAATAGATTGGGCCCACGAGCAATACATGAAAAATAGAACGCCGCTCGAGGCGCTTTACCTGAGCGACTTTTTAAGTCTTCTACCATTCGTTTGAGATCGGTATCAGCTGCGGCGCCATCGCGCCGCACAAACATAACCTGATCACCAACACCTACCCGCTCAGCAATCGAAATCCAGCCTTTTTCAGGATAGAGGCCCAATAAATTGCGTACGAGATAATCTCCCGTATCAGACCCTTTTATGGGCACAGCGGCATGTACATAGCCATTAATTTTGTTTAGATCTCTCGCCAACAATTCGCCAATGTCTTCCTTAAAAACTTCCATTGATGGTCTGCCGTCGAGCGCGAGAACGATGTTGTCCCGACCCCTGGTAACGTTGTGTATGGGACCAATCGGCGAGCAACCCTGCGTTAGACCAGTCACTGCACCCAGGTCACCTCCAAATAAAACTCCAGAAACGCCGCCATTTGTTACCTCACCCGCAATCTGGTCGTGGGCACCGCGCGAGGCCGTCATCCCCCCGACGAGAAAACAATGTGTCTGTCCTTCGATACGGGCAAATATTTTTTCGAGGCCAGGAATTCTGGGATCTGCATGAATGACACCTAAAACGGGGTTATGAGCCCTCGCCCAATCCAGAACTTCTTTTGGCAAGTCCCGATCGTCAGGCCCAATCGTGGGCAGGATACAAAAGCTATCTTGCGGTATAGCCCCCACCATTATGGCCATTGCCGGCCGGTCAAAAAACTCAGCACCAGAAACACAGACCCCAAAACCGATCGTCCCGACCCAATCATGAACGCGGGTTGCTGCCTTCAAACGCTTGAGTATCAGATGCAAATCTTCGTCGAGTGAATCGGAAACGTAGACAAATCCCAAATTACAATTTTTGGCCTCTTTCCCGAGGCTCAGCAAACATGCCTCCGTCAGCTCCTGCCAATCACCACCGCTAGCGTGGGCGACCGAAAAAGCATCCGAGTGAATAGGTGGCGTATTCACTTTTAATTAATTCCCACTTTTGGTTGACCTTCCAGCAAGCGGACCACGAACGGCGTTATGCGGTCAACTATTACAGCCACCCCGCGAGAATTTGGATGAATTCCATCACGTTGATTAAGGCTCGGAATGGCAGCCACACCCTCAAGGAAAAATGGATAGAGAGGGACTTGATGCTTCTGCGCGAGATCAGCAAAAACTGAATTAAAAGCCCTCCCGTAGTTAGGCCCTATATTGGGCGGCGCACGCATCCCAGTTAACAATATGCCGATATCAACCGCTTTCAATCTTAAGATAATATCTTCGATATTATCACGCATCGCAACTGGGTCGAGGCCCCTCAGACCATCATTTGCCCCCAGCTCAATGATCACAAAATTTGGTTCATCAACGAGAGCCCAGCTAAGTCGCGCTCTACCCCCAGCGCTAGTGTCACCGGACACCCCACCATTTAAGACCCTCACATTGTGTCCAATTGAGCGGAGCCTAACCTCTAGTCGAGCAGGAAAGGACTGGCCTGCAAGCAGGCCATAACCCGCTGCAAGGCTGTCACCAAGAACCAGTATCTTTATTGCTGGGGCCGCCCAAGCCGAAGTCAAACTGCCAAAGAGGAAAAACCAAAATATTAAAAAAATTGTTATGGACTTGAAAATTGTGGGCGACACGGCATATCTCTGTAAGACAAAATAATTATTCATAATCCTATTTCTTCATATAAACAAAATTTTGATTAATAATATGAATGTCCATGATCCAGCTTGAAAACATCCATTTAAACTTGGGGGGTCCAGCTGGAGAGGTCAATATTTTGCGTGGGATAAATTTATCCGTTGCCGAAGGAGATACCGTCAGTATCGTCGGCCCCTCAGGATCAGGTAAAACAACCATGTTGATGGTAATCGCCGGGTTAGAAAAAGCCACGTCTGGTAATGTTCGGGTTAACAACATTGACCTTAATACCCTTGACGAAGATGGTCTTGCGGTGTTCCGACGTGAAACTATGGGGATCATCTTCCAAAATTTTCATTTGGTACCAACGATGTCGGCGCTTGAGAATGTTGCCATCCCGATTGAGTTTGCAGGTTTCGATGACGCGTTTGAACAAGCACGCGAGGGTTTGGAAGCGGTAGGGCTAGGGCATCGCATCGATCACTACCCCGGACAACTCTCCGGTGGGGAGCAGCAAAGGGTCGCTCTAGCGCGAGCATTCGTCACGAACCCACGCATACTTTTAGCGGATGAGCCCACTGGCAATCTTGATAAGGAAACTAGCGCCTCAATTATTGAGCTACTATTTTCTCTCACCAAAAGGTTTAAAACGACCCTGCTTCTGATCACACATGATCTCGCTATTGGAACCCGTTGCCAACGAGAAGTTCATATAGCGGACGGACAAATTAGCACAAGGCCTTCATCTTGAAAGTTTCCCTGCCATTGTGCTTAGCGTTACGCGATCTAAGAGGTGGGATTAGTAGTTTCAAAATTTTTCTTAGCTGCCTAGTTCTTGGTGTGGCTGCCATTGCTGGGATCGGTTCAATCTCTTCATCTATAATTGCAGGGCTAGCAGCAGATGGCCGGAGTTTGCTCGGCGGGGATATTGCCCTAAAGATTGTCCACCGCCCGGCATCACCGGATAAGATTCGATGGCTAAAATCGCACGGAAAGCTTGCGCGAACGACGTCGATGCGATCGATGGCGAATAACCCAGCCACAAATTCTCGAATGCTAGTTAACCTCAAATCTGTTGATGGTCCATATCCCCTATATGGAACTCTGGAACTGACTGGTGAGAAAAACCTCAAACACGCGCTCTCATATAGGAAACAGGCATGGGGTGCCGCTGTCGAGCCGCGAATTTTAGAAGGGCTTAATGTCAAACTTGGAGATATTGTTACCGTTGGTTCTACAAAATTTAGAATTAATGCAGTCATCCAATCCGAACCCGATAGGGTAGGCGGCATTAGAGCAATAACCCGAGGGCCGCGCTTCACGATTTCCGCAAAGAGCCTAATGACCACAGGGCTTATCCAACCGGGCACACAGATTTCTTACGAATATCGTCTTCGACTTCCTCCAAAAATTTCTCTGGTATCATTTAAGGAGGCACTTACCAAAACCTTCCCAGAAGCCGAATGGCGCATACGTGACCGCACTGCCGCCGCCCCTAGTACCGAGCGCTTTATCAACTACACGTCGCAATTTCTTACTTTAGTTGGGCTAGCCGCGCTGCTTATAGGCGGTCTAGGAGCGGGGAACGCAGTGCGCGGCTACCTTGCTAGTAAAACAAAAATTATAGCGACACTAAAATGTCTTGGCGCCGAGCGGCGCATGATTTTCATGATATGGCTCTCGGAAATAGCAATAATGACAACCGCCGCGATATTATTGGGAGTTTGTATTGGAGCAGCGCTACCTGCAATCACGGCAGTCGCTCTAGCCGATTTACTGCCCGTACCGTTACGGATTGGATTTTATCCCAAGCCAATTTTCCTAGCAGCCTGTTATGGTGTGTTAGTGTCAAGCGCTTTTTCCTTATATCCATTAGCGCGCGCCTGCGCCGTCGCGCCGGGTGTTTTATTTAGAAATCTAATAATTTCGGCAACATCCCAAGTAAGCTGGAAAATTTTTGGGATCGTCGTGCTATCTATCAGCATTCTTGGATTTCTTGCCATCTCCACCGCTCACGATCAAAGGATAGCAATAGGGTTTCTTGGCGGGGCCGCCGGCTCGTTCTTGCTATTTTATAGCGCTGGAAAAATAATTATGAAGCTCGCCGCAATTTCCAGCGGCATTAAATCAACTAAGGTCCGCATGGCGCTCACCAATCTGCACCGTCCCGGTGCCCAAACAGCTAATATAGTCCTATCCATGGGCCTCGGCCTTACAGTTCTTATTGCCGTCGTTGTTGTTCAGGGCAACCTCGCAAAGCAGATAACCCAGACAATGCCGAACAAGGCCCCCGGCTTTTATTTTGTTGATATTCAACCGCATCAAATTAATGAATTTGAACGTACGGTGCTGGAAACCAGTCCAATCAAAGAGATCAATCGCGTACCTATGTTGAGAGGCCGAATAACTCACGTTAAAGGTGTCCCTGCTTCACAGGTTAAAGTAGAACCGAGTTCAGCGTGGGTTTTACGCAATGACCGTGGATTGACCTGGTCAATAAAAGCACCGCTTGGAGCTAAAATAAAGGAGGGGGTCTGGTGGCCTCCCAACTATGCTGGCCCACCGTTAGTGTCGTTTGACGCAGGTGCCGCAGCAGCAATGAACCTAAACATTGGAGATACGATCACTGTCAACGTCTTAGGGCGACCGATCACCGCTGAAATCGCTAATTTAAGGGAAATTGATTGGCGCACTTTACGGGTCAATTTTGTCATGGTTTTCTCACCTGGTTCAATTCAGAACGCACCACAAACCCACATTGCTGCTATCCGGCTCGACCAAAAAAACGAAACCGCAGTGGAAAATGCCATAGCCACGAAATTTGCTAATATCAGCGCTATCAGAGTACGCGATATTCTAAAGGCTGTTAGCGAGTTGATGGAACGTATTGCAGGAGCCATTCAGGCTACCACTGGGATCACTATTTTAGCTGGCACGCTTGTCCTTGCGGGAGCCGTCGCAGCCGAACATCAGCGAAGAATTTATGAATCCGTCGTACTTAAAGTTCTTGGCGCACGCCGACGAGATATTTTTCTTATCCTTCTGCTTGAATACGGTTTGTTAGCTCTTTCAACCGCATTGCTCGCTGCGGGACTTGGCACTTTCGCTGGTTGGTCTATTCTGGAATACATTATGCGGGCAGATTGGTTGCCCGTTGCTGGGACCGTGGCGACAACAGCTATAGGGGCTGCAATTTTTATGATATTTATTGCACTTTTAGGTACTTGGAAGGCATTAGGACAGAAACCCGCACCACTCCTCCGAAATGAATAAAGTATAATTTTCGTCCTGAATGCAGTAAGTCTTGATTTCTAGAGATCAATCACCATACTTATAAGCAGTTTTTATACCTATTAAATGAGGTTTGATATGGCATTCGGAACCCAGCGCAAGGCCGCTTATACCGGCACCTCTGTTGATCAAGCAGCATATGATGAGGGCCTTCGGGCCTATATGTTGCGTGTCTATAACTATATGGCATCTGGTCTGGCTTTAACCGGCATTATAGCGCTTCTAATTGCGCAGATGTCAGTCAATATGAATGATGCGGGACAAATCACCAGTCTAACACAGCTAGGAAACACACTCTTTAACACACCATTAAAGTGGATAGTAATGCTCGCCCCGTTAGGTTTGGTTATTTTCCTGAGTGCCAAACTACATTCCATGTCATTTACAACTGCACAGACTACATTTTGGGTTTATGCGGGATTAATGGGAGTCTCAATGGCCACTATCTTCATGGCCTTTACTGGACAGAGTATTGCCCGTGTATTCTTTATTTCTGCCGGCACTTTCGCGGCGATGAGCCTTTACGGCTACACTACTAAGAAGGATCTTTCCAAGTTCGGGTCTTTTTTAATGATGGGCCTAATCGGAATTATTGTAGCTTCTCTAGTCAATATTTTTCTTCAAAGCTCCGCTTTGCATTTTGCAATTTCCGTGATTGGGGTGCTCGTTTTCGTTGGGCTAACCGCTTATGATACACAAAACATAAAAAATGAATATGACGAATATCATGACGAAGAGACTGCCGGCAAACTAGCCATTTCTGGCGCGCTGCGGCTCTACCTCGATTTTATTAATTTGTTCATTATGTTGCTGCATCTGTTTGGTGATCGACGCTAAACTTTGAAGAATCAAAAGAATTTAGACCGGATGTCTTAGGGCATCCGGTTTTTTATTATTACCAATGTTTTGGCGTGAAGGATCACATCTAAACCCTTTACATATTAAGGGGATAAAACACGGCAACTGAACCACGGAAAAACCATCCTTAAGAAAACCAACGATACTACCGCAGCAAATCTAATCAGATCCTTCTAGGCAGTTGCGCGGACCCCAGAAGCGTTAGCCTCTCCTTTTAAGATGCGGTCAATCACACGGCGCGCCTGAATTCCGCCGGCGTCCTGATTAAAATCAATCTGCTCGGGCAGGCCTTCACCGAAGGCTTCAAGGTTACCCTGTTGCGACCCGATGACCGCGAGATCTTCAAGGAATGCTGTATGAACCTGACGAAAAACCAGTTCCGTAACCGTAGGGTCATCAATTTGAAAGTTGTGCGCCTGCGCCCAAAAGTAATGTGTTGTCGTATCAGTTTCAGGTGTAATTGCGTTCAGATTACGCATAGATACGCCATGAGATCTGTCACCTTCAAAGGCACCGGTTCCTGCCCGCGCCCCACCAACATCAAGCCGCACAAAGCCTGGTGGCGTGAATTCAATAATTTGCCAACGATCAATATGTTCTTCTGGAGTGAAGCCGCCCGCCTTCTGAATAAACGGCGGCGCTGGGCTATCCGGAATGAAGCGAGTAACGCGGATTAAATCACCCTCTCGCTCAGTCTTTATCGGATTTGATGCTATTGCATCAGTGCCCAAAGTTGTCGGGTGCACGAACTGAAGATGCGTTAAATCAAGAAGGTTGTCGGTCAAAAGCTGATAATTTCCGGGCAAATCGAGCTTCTCTCCCTTAGCCCTCCAATCTGGGTCATCAAGCCAATGAAAATCTTCAATATCATCATGGTTAGCAAGCTCAGGCTCTCCCATCCAAACCCAAATCCAATGGTGTTTCTCAAAAACCGGATAGCTGCGAACTTTAGCTTCGGACGGAATATTTGCTTGGCTGGGAATATGAACGCAGGCGCCTGATGGATCATATGTGAGCCCGTGATAGAGGCATTCAACATTATCTCCCTTCAAAACACCATCAGAGAGCGGCATATGGCGATGGCAGCATCGATCTTCGAGCGCAACCGGAGAACCATCAGTGCGGCGGTAAAAAACTATGGGCTCGTTACAAATTGTTCGGCGAAGCAATTCCTGCCTGCGAATTTCTGTATCCCATGCGGCGACATACCAGAAGTTGCGCGGAAACATNCTAGGCTCCTTTGNTATTTGTTTTCATAGCGAGTTTGATTGAGGNAAGTTTAGGCCGGCTTCTCGTAAAATCAACCGTCTGATTTGCGATCAAATTTCAATAATTATGAAATGTCCATAACTTCAACAACTACACGGCGTAAAACAGAGTTCCGCTCAATCGTTAAGTCTACCTTATTCCCAATCCCTACCTTGCGAAGCTCTGTTGCGAATTCCGCCAATGTTTTCACTGGCACACTATTTACCTGGGTGACCACATCACCTATCCGTTGACCATTAACCACACCCACAAGGCCAGCGTTGGCTGCAGATGTTCCCGGAAAAACATNCGCAATTATCAACCCATTAACACCTAAACGCGCCGCAATCTCTTCTGGCAAAACAGTAATGCCAATACCGGGTCTGGGAACACGGCCGTTCTTTATAAGCTGCGGGACAATCCTGTTTACGACATCTACAGGCACAGCAAACCCAATACCCGCGGATGCCCCTGAGCCTGAAATTATTGCTGTATTTACACCAATTAAACGACCGGCTGAATCAACAAGCGGGCCGCCAGAATTACCAGGATTAATNGCCGCATCCGTTTGGATTACACCACCAACTTCACGATTATTAGATGTGGGAAGCCGGCGATTTAGAGCACTGATAATTCCCGAGGTTAACGTTCTACTTAACCCGAAAGGATTACCAATCGCGAAGACTGACTGACCAACTTTTAGCGACTTGGAATCGCCGAGCGGAATTGGTTCGCGGCCTGAACGTGTCCCTGTCAAGCGAACAACCGCGAGATCATAATCCGGAGTGGAGCCGACAAACTTTGCTGCAACAACCTCCCCATTTTCCAAACGAACAGCTATTTGGTTCGCCCCGGCGATGACGTGATGGTTAGTTACGACATGTCCTGCCCGATCCCAAATAAACCCCGAGCCAGCGCCATTACTTCCATTCTGACCACCAGAGCGGTGGTCACCTTTGGTGAAAATATAGACCACCGAAGGAGCCGTAGCCTCAAACAACTCCACCGTACTTTTTTCCAANTCGGAGAATGATCCACGCGGTGTAACCGCGCGCGGCTCGTCACCAGTTAACAAGACATCGCGGATAAATTTATCGGCAACAAAAACTGTCACGAGAAGTAAAGACCAAATAATGGCATAGCGCGTGAATTTATGTCCCATAATTAATCTCTATACCAATCAAAGAGAAAAATTAATAGTTATGCCCTTCAGAAGACGTCCAGAAAATGGCGCCCTTGACGGATTGCAGCGCAATTCCAAGAATAATCACAACATTTTTTAATAGGGAGCACGCAAATGGGACAGCTTGATGGAAAAACAATAATTGTTACCGGTGCTGCACAAGGTATCGGCNGCGCCTATGCCCGCGGACTGGCAGAAGAAGGTGCCAACGTTGTGGTCAATGACATTGGCGATCCATCAGCGTTAGTTGAAGAAATCACAAAAAATGGTGGGGCCGCAACCGGGATTATCGCTGACGTCACCGATAAAGGTCAAATAGCGGACATGATATCGCAGACAGTCGATAAGTACGGGCGCATTGACGGATTAATAAATAATGCCGCACTTTTCGGAAAACTGCTGCGACAACGATTTGAAGATATTGATATTAATGAATTTGATGATGTCATGCGAATCAATGTCCGAGGAGTTTGGCAGGTATCACGCGCCGTCGTTAAGGTTATGCGCGGACAGGGTTATGGAAAGATTATTAATATCGCCTCAGGCACAGTATTTAAGGGAACGCCGATGCAGCTACACTATGTCACGTCAAAGGGTGCAATTATTGCTCTCAGCAGGGCGATGGCGCGGGAGGTTGGCGAAGATAATATATGCATTAACGTCATTGCACCTGGCCTGACCGAAAGCGAGGCNGTAATCAATGAAGGCCAATTTTCGAAAGAACATTTTGACGCAAATATTGCTGGCCGTTGTATTAAACGAGCAGAACAACCAGAAGATTTAGTTGGGACCGCAATATTCTTATTATCACAGGATTCTGACTTTATTACGGGCCAGGTGCTTTGCGTTGATGGCGGCTCTGTAACCCACTAACCCTACAACAGATACAACAGCAGAAGCGGTAAGGTAACAACAGACATGCCAGTAGAAATCAATACCATGCTAGCAACTTCTTCTGGTTCGCGCTTATAGATAACGGCAAACAGATAATTTGAAACTGCGACTGGCATACTGCTTTGCAATATCACAATGGCNCTAACTATTCCTTCAAGCGCAAAGTATTCAGCAACGCTCCAACCTATCAAGAANCCTACCCCAAGCCTAAACAAACCAAGCCCGATGNCCCGAGGTAGAGAAGAAATCTGGAAGCGACCAAGAGAACACCCAAGTGCGATCAATTGCAGTGGGAAAGCCATACCACCCAGTAGCTTTGTCGAATCATAGATCCATTTTGGTAGTGAAATATCGAGCCACATCAAAATCATCGCCAATACCGCAGCCCATAAAGCCGGTTCACGAGCCAGCTTGCCTAGTGACAAACGACCCGACGCGATCGCCGCACCTACCGTAAATGTGCCGACAGCCCCAAGCGTGAAGAATACCAATGCTAGAGCTAGACCTTTTTCACCAAAAGCAAAAAGCGAGACCGGCAATCCCATGCTCCCAACCAGTGGAAAAATCATTGAAGGCAAGTAAGCCGGGAAGGGTAGACAAAACAACCGGAGAACAATGGCGGCGATCAACGCTGTCACTAGGTAAATTATCGTTGCCGCGAGCGCGATTTCAGCAATTACAGAGAATTCGAGCTTGATCTTGCTGAACGTGGCAATGATGAGACACGGCACCGCGATCTTAAAGACCAACGTCGTCACNAGATCGGAGTCGAATTTGTGCCCCGTTCGGGTCCAAAAAAGCCCGATGCCAGCGCAAAAGAATACCGGCAGGACGATAGCGGCAAGTTCTGCAAAGATTGCCATATCACCAACCCGACAAGACGAACAGCATTAGAAAAGGTAGCGTTGCTAGCGAGATAAAAGTTGAGACAACCACGATACCAGCGACGCCACTTGCTTGGCGGTCGAAGCGTGCTGCCAGAAGATAATTCATTACCGCTGTTGGCATGGCACACTGGAGGATCAAGACACCACGGGCCGCACCCTCTAATTCGAAAATGATCGCGAGAAGGATGCCAAGGCCNAAACCAATCCCNAGCCGTGCNAAGGCAAGCCAAAAACTTTGCTTGAAATTNCTAACTTCTAATCGGGACAANGAAACGCCGAGAGCAACGAGCATAAGCGGNATNGACATCCCACCAATAATTTCAGCCGTATTAGCGACCCACCGTGGCGGTGTNGTTTCTGTTACCATAAAAATTAAGGCNGCNGCAATAATCCAGAGNAAAGGGNTTTTAAATATCGAGGCCAGCGACCATTTACCTGACGCAAACGCAAAACCAATGGTTACATTCGCTGTCGACATCAAGACAAAGACACTAATCCCAAGCGCCAGTCCAACATCACCAAATGCGAACAAACAAAGTGGAAGACCCATGTTTCCATTATTAGGAAATGAAAGCGCCGGCAGGAANGCCCCAATCTCNAAATTAAANATTTTTAGTAGCAGNGCNCCAATTACTAGATTAACAAAAAGAAAGANNCCAAAAATTCCCGTTATTTCACCAAACTCGCCGGGAGAAACCTCAAGATTAGTCAACGTGGAAAAAATTAACGCTGGCACTCCAAAGTTCAGCGTCAACATACCCACCAGAGTTGTGTCAAAAGGCTTCCCTAATCGCCCCCATACGTAACCNATCCCGGCTATCACNAAGAGCGGGGCAATAATGCTGGCGATTTGAAAGACAAGTGACACTTAATAACGCAATAGTCTGATGTTCTACANAAAGATGNAAATATGTTAATAGTAGGNAATGTATCAGAGAGTAACGGCGACCGACACCAATTCGGNCAGGCTTGTCTAAATAAAATTTGNGACACAGCCTGTAAGACCCCGNGTTTACTCTCATTACATGGGTTGAAAGGGAAGAATGGTCAAGTTAGATAAAATTTACACGCGCGGAGGGGATAAGGGAGAAACATCCCTTAGTGACGGCACGCGATTATCGAAATGTTCGCCACGTATTAACGTTATCGGNGATGTCGATGAGGCNAATAGCGCNATTGGTTTAGCTCAAACAGCACTGCCGACNAACCANCTCTTGTCAGGAATTCTATCGCGNATCCAAAACGACCTTTTCGATTTAGGGGCNGACCTTGCCATGCCAGGTGGTGATGCGACTGATGGNAATTTACGCATACAAGNCAAACAGGTCGCGAGGCTAGAGACGGANATTGATCTTTTAAACGAATCTCTCACACCACTAACTTCTTTTGTTCTCCCAGGCGGGTCCGTATCTGCATCCCAAATACACATGGCCCGTGCAGTGACGCGAAGGGCAGAACGCACCGCCCTTGCCCTCGCAACGGAAGAACCTATTAATCAATTCGCATTACAATATTTGAATCGNCTATCAGATCTACTCTTTGTTGCAGCCCGCACTGAAAACNATAATGGAAACNCCGACACGCTTTGGGTNCCNGGTCTAAACATNAATGAGTAGGCTNAAAACAATTGCTGGTTGAGNTNTTACTTGCGGGANGAAAGAACGACNGAAAGTAAATTGCCGGCAAGGTCATTCGCTGTTGGATAGTCCGANTTTTTGGCNGCCTTCAGATAAGATTTACAGGTTACCACTGACGCTCTNTCGTAACCCGCNAACTTNTCCAGTAACCCTTCCACTGCCTTGTCAAGGTCAACTANCGGGACCACCTCGCTAACNANGCCTATTGCCACAGCCCGATTAACATCGATCGTATCAGTGGAATAAACCATCCCCAACAATGATTTCGAAGGGATACGGTCAAGGTGCGCCAGCATCGCCAAAGTTGGCGGTAAGTTGCCCCGCATTTCTGGCATGGCAAAGGATGCATTTTCNGCCGCCACGGTCACGTCNGAGATNGCCGTAATTCCGCAACCCAAACCGTTTGCCAAACCTTGAACACCCGTAATTACCGGGACTTCTGAATCACGAATTGCTGAGTATACACCGAGGATTGGNTCAATCAGTGCTTGCCGCATCTCCAATGCCGTGGTCGGCTTTCCCTCTGGCGCACCAGCGGGGTCTCGTCCCTTACAAAAATCATCGCCNGCACCGCGNACCACCATTGCATTAATGGATGGATCNGCACTCGCCTCACGGATATCNNCTGCAATTTCTCTCAGCATTGTGAGNGTAAGAAGATTACCTATATCNGGCCGTTCAAATGTTAGGCGCNNGATTGCNCCGTCTTGGCTTACTGAATATCCATCACTCATTCTTTNTNATGCCCCTTTGAATTGGCTATTTGGTTTTTTTATCACCNGCCTCGAAAATTATTCCATTAGCTCGGTGTTTTTCGAATTCTATTTCNCTGAGCCCCAAAAATTTTGTAAAAACCTCTCGGCTATGTTGCCCAAGTGCNGGCGGATACCTGTGCGGNGCTTCGTTTTCGCCCNTAAATTTTATCGGNTTTCCTGCGACACTNGCCCGTTTTTNNCCNCCTCCNTCAAGATTAAGNACCATCTGGCGATGNANAACCTGAGGGTCAGNNAGCGCATCCGCCAACGTGTTGACCTCCCCTACNGGTACACCGGCAGCTAGTAATGACGGNACCCACTCCTTAGCNTCCTTATCCACAAANGCCCCCTCAAGAAAAGGCCAAAGTTCCTCNCGATTCCGGTGNCGNTCTTCGTTNGTCAAAAATCGNNCATCTTTNGTTAANTTTNCAATATNAAGCACTGCACACAGCCCCTCCCACATGCGTTCCGTATTGGCGCAGATCACGAGCTCAGTATCATTTGCGCATGTGAATGATCGATAAGTTGGGATTGANTCATGTCCACGTCCTTGACGGCCAGGCACCTCATCGGAATGCAAATAATAGGCAGCCTGATAGGTCAGCAACGCCACCTGACAATCCAGCATTGAAATATCGACAAACTTACCCTTACCCGTCCTGCGCCGTTCTTCCAACGCAGCCAGGGCGCCTACTGTTGCATACATACCCGCAGTGAGGTCACCAATCGGCATACCGGCGCGAACAGGGGAACGCCCAACCTCTCCGGTAAGGCTCATTCCGCCGGACATTGCCTGCACAATCATGTCATAGGCTGGTCTCTCTCGATAAGGGCCTGTCTGCCCAAACCCACTGATCGAGGCCCAAATCAGGCCTGAATTCCGGGAAGACAAGTCTTCAAAGGTAAGCCCCAGTCGATCGAGTACACCTGGACGGAAATTTTCCATAACGATATCGCATTGGTCGGCCAACTTTTTAACAAGGGCAAGCCCTTCTGGTTTTTTCAAATCAATAGCAACCGCCTCCTTGTTCCGGTTGATTGATAGGTAATAGCAACTGTCGTTACCGACAAAGTGCGGTGGCAACGTCCGCGACCAGTCGCCCGTCGGAGCTTCAAGCTTTATCACTTCAGCGCCAAGATCCGCAAAGATTTGCGTACTAAATGGTCCGGCAAGAAACTGCGTCAGATCCAGAACTTTTATCCCGTTTAGTGGACCGGGGCGGAGGTTCTCGTGATTAAATGTACTCATTTGTTAATTATTCTGCTGCCTTTGGAGTTATTCCCGCTCGCACAGCCGCAACAATCTGTGACGGCGTGACGGGCACATTCATAATTTCGGGGCTGAAAGATTTAAGGGCATTTTCAACCGCTGCAATAACGGATGCTGCTGCCGGAATAGTCCCACCCTCACCCGCGCCTTTTACACCAAGCGGATTCAGCGGCGACGGCGATTCAATATGAATGGTTTCAGCATCTAACACATCCCCGGCACCGGGTATCAAGTATTCAGCAAAGGTCGTTGTTAAAGGATTAGCGTTTTCGTCGAAAAAT
>PBOV01000095.1 GCA_002724505.1 Rhodospirillaceae bacterium
CCCCTGTTGGTATTTTTGCTTCGTATTCGTTACGATCCTTATTCAGATATAAGTTGAGGTAAAAATGAAAAAAGTTGCGCTGATCGGCTATGGCGCTATTGCCCGCATAGCCCTCGGCAAGATTGTCGAACACGATCGAGATGAACAGATAAAAGTAGTTGGTGTTCTTGTTCGAAAAAATAGAGAAGAGGAAACCCGGTCAGCTCTTAAAAGTTCGATCGCTGTTGTCACATCGATCGAAGAACTTATACGACTATCTCCAAATGTTATCGCTGAATGTGCAGGCCAGGGTGCCATTCGTGAATATGCTGAAACGGTTTTAAGTTCGGGCATCGATCTGATCATTATCTCGACCGGGGCTCTCGCAGATGAAGAGTTACGCAATAAGCTCACAAGCATTTGCGCGAGAAATAACTCACGTCTTCTTATGCCATCAGGCGCAATTGCCGGCATTGATGGCTTGAGATCTTTAAAAATTGGTGGCCTTAAATCTGTCCTCTACACCTCGACTAAACCACCAATGGCATGGCAAGGCACTCCAGCAGCCGAAGAATTTGATCTTGTTAATATTAATGAGAGAACAGAACTTTTTAAGGGCCCCGCTCGTGAGGCCGCGCGTCTATACCCAAAAAACGCAAACCTTGCTGCGACGGTGGCTTTAGCAGGACTAGGCATGGATGAAACACAAATCTTGCTTGTTGCAGACCCCGATGTTGCTCCAAACAATGTTGGACGAATAGATGCAGAGGGCGAATTTGGGAAACTCACAGTCGAATGCCGCGGGATACCGGCCCCGGACAACCCAAAAACCTCAGCTACAACTGCACTATCTCTTGCACACGCTATCCAAAAGGACACGCGTACTATAATTATGTGATTATTAGAGCTCACAAACAAAAACATTCGAGATTTTTAATTTTATTGATTAGATTAAGCGTTCGAAGATGACCTGTATTATTTGCATCGATGCTAGTTTGCATTTCCATAGCTAGGACCAGGAACCTCGCCCTTATCCTATTTTACATTACCGACAGGTTGTTTACTGTTGATTAAAAAATAATAGAAAAACAAGAGAACAGGAGAAAACCGTGAGCAATATCGCGTTGACCGTGGCCTGCGGCCACTACGACCACATGGAAGCCTTGTCACGAGGTATTGTTCAGCCCACCGGAATTGATGTTACTTATCTGGCTAACGAGTCTCCTCCAGAAATTTTCGCTCGGATGATCAAAACGAATGCTTTCGATATATCGGAAATGTCTTTAGCGATGTACTTCACACTAAAAAGTAAGGGGAAGTTTCCTTATATCGCGTTACCAGTATTTCCATGCCGCGTATTTCGTCATGCATATATTTATGTAAACCGAAATGCAGGCATTACGGTCCCCAAGGATTTAGAAGGAAGAAATATTGGGGTCCAACAATACCGACAGACCGCCGCCACTTGGGTCCGGGGCATACTGCAAAACGAATATGATGTCGAGATGTCGGGAATGAAATTTGTTGAAGGGGGCGTCAATGTTTCCCGCCCCCCCGATGAAGATCTGGATATTTTGCCGAACAAAAAAATCCAAATCGTATCCGCTCCAGAAGGTAAATCAATTAATGATCTTTTAATTGACGGTTCGGTCGATGCCTACTTCGGAGCCCGGCAACCAAAGTGTTACAAAACTCATGACCATATCGTTCGTCTCTTTCCAGACTACCGTAAAGAAGAACGTAAATTCTATGACCGCACTGGTATCTTCCCAATTATGCATTGTCTGGTAATGAAAGAGGAGATGCACATAAAAAACCCTTGGATAGCGGAGAATATGATTAAAGCATTCGAGGAATCCAAACAGTGGGCTTTAGCTCGAATGCGGTTTACCGGAACAATCCGATACATGGTTCCTTGGCTAAACCATGAAATTGAAGAAATCGATGATATGTTCATAAACGGGGATCCATACCCGCTTGGTGTGGCAGCTAATCGTATAACTCTCGAAACACTAATGAAGTATTTAGTGGATCAGTCTTTCGTCACCGCTCAACACCCGCAGCTAGAAGATATGTTTACGCCTATCGTTGGGTGGGCAGAGTGAAATCATTCCGTAATTTACGGGAACTAAGCGGCAATACGCCACTCGGCCACACCGCAACCAATCAGCATATCGGGCATAGGAGCATAACCTATAAGATCGAACCCTTGGCTGCCGGCAGCCGCATGAGCGACAATCCAAGCACGCAATTCTGCGCCCCCATTACCGGTCTTTTCTAGCATTTTAGTTAGATCAGCAGCAAACTTTTCATCCGAAGCCGATTTAAAAAGCTCAATACACTCAAGATCAAATGGCTCGTCCACCCAACCCATAGTAGTTTCACCGATCGAGTGACTTAGACCGCCCGTTCCCAAAACTACTACACGAAGGTCTTCAGGGTAAGTCTCAATGGCATCACGTAGCATATGCCCCCATGCCAGGCATCGTTTTGGCGTGGGAAATGGTTTTTCTACAAGGTTCATAAAGACTGGAATTATTGCCGGCATAGGATTTAAGTCCATACGCCAGACGGGGACACACATCCCGTGATCGAGTTTGAGCTTCATTGAATAAGAAGGATCGAAATCCGCATTGAGCGCGAATTCCAGGATGTGGCTTGCCAACCCTGGGTGCCCACAAAGAGACTCATGAGGAAAAACAGGCTTCATAAAGGGCTCTGGAGGCCCCCCATGATCTTCGCCAATACCTACACAGAATGCAGGTATATTGTCTAAGAAAAAGTTAACCCAGTGATCTGTCGAATGAATTATTAAAACGTCTGGATCAAGGGCCTTCAGACGTCGGCCCATCTCATCGTAATGCGTGGTAAGCCATTCCCTCGATTCAATAGCCATACTATCCCATAATCGTGCAACATTTGGGGCATGTCCTGCCGCAAAACTCCCCACCAATTTAGCCATGAGCTCTCTCCTAATTCACATTAATGGATGACAGGATCTCAATTGATTTTTTGTCATCGTGTCCACAGATTAATAAAAAAAATCTCATAAGGTAGGGATTAGTCATTGGATAGAGATACTCATAATTATCATCCAAAAGAGCTTGACGAATCTCTGAGGAGACTGGATAGGCTTCCAAAGTAGCCTCCCGGTTTTCGGGAGCCCAGCTAACCTTTCCTTCAGGGCCCTGAAGGTCGAATAAAAGTTTATTAAGCCAATAATCAGTCGCCATTTATTTGTCCTCGGGATAATATGTCTTGGAGGATATTACGAGGGTTTGCAGATTAAGCGAACCCAAATCTCTTAAAATTCGATTAGTTGACAATTTACCAGCTGCACCCTTAATTTTCGTCTCCCACATCCACTAACAATAAGGCTGTGAAATTATGTCCTTAAGTCTCGGATACCTGCTGCCAACCCGCGAACGCGCGATGGTTGGTATACATGAAACCGGGCCTATTTTAAAACTAGGAGACCATGCTGATAATATAGGCCTTGATTCAGTCTGGATTGGTGATTCCTTAATAGCAAAGCCGCGCCACGAACCCCTATCCATGATCGCCGCAATCGCAGCCCGAACAAAGAATATAAAAATTGGAACGGGCGTTCTTTTGCCCATGTTACGTAACCCCGTACTTCTTGCACACCAAGTCGCCACCATTGACCAAATCAGTGAAGGCCGTTTCATTATGGGTATTGGGATAGCTCGAGACGTTCCAGCCATTAGAAATGAATTCAAAGCCGCCGGAGTACCCTTTGAAAAACGGATTGGCACAATGCTGGAACAAACGAAGCTTTGCCGTGCCTTATGGAGTGGAAAAAAAACGGATTGGGATGGTCGGTGGAATGTTAAGGATGCAGAATTAGCTCCACTTCCCCTAACAATTGGCGGACCCCCTATCTGGAGTGGCGGCGGTGTCTCTGCAGCACTTAAACGTTCTGCCCGTTACTATGACGGCTGGTTCCCCTCGGGCCCCGGCAACGGAAAAGATTGGAGTAAGAGTTGGATAGAGCTGAAGGGTTACGCAGAAGAAGCGGGACGGAATCCAAAAGATATTACCGGGGCCGCCTATGTAACAGCAGCGATTAATGACGATATCACTGAGGCAAATTTTGAACTAAACAGCTACCTAGAAAATTATTATCTGCGGCCTGCAGAAGAAATTCGACGAGAACAATATTCTGTTGCCGGAGATCGTGCGAGCGTCACGGATTGGCTTAATGACTTTGTAGAAGGAGGCGCGGAACATTTGTGTATTCGTTTCACAGGCAGCAACGATGAGAAACAAATGGAAGAATTAGCTCTTTTGCGCGAACAATAGTAACTCAATTCTTTGCTACTTTATGAAAAAGGGCTGGCAAAACACACCAGCCCTTTTTTAAATTATTAAAGACTATCTTCTACCAAAAACCATCTTCGCGGCCGCTTTTACAACCGCAGGATCGGCATTCTTAAAGGCTCCATTAACCACCTTTTGAATTTCCTCTCCTGAAGAATAAAGAACCCGCAGACGACGTTTTTTAGCATCAGCGATAAAATTCTTATCCCTGGCCATCGCAGCATAAGATTTACGCATTGAAGAAATTTTCTTTTTCTCTACACCCGGTGGAAAAGCAAGTCCGCGTCCAATAATACCGTGACTTGAGATAAAGCTAACAATTTTCATATTAATACCTGAGACAAAGTCAGTAATCATCGGGACGTTTGGAAGTAACGGGTCTGGCTCCGTACCAACCTGCAAAAGCGGTTCAGCGAATTCCTTCCCTGGTTCCGCTGTGCCACCATACTTTTGAGCGAACCAATGTGGGGCAATAGAACTCCATGCCAACCAATTAAAACCTGTCCCGTGATGTTCGCCTTGCTCCATTGCCAGTACGGTGCGCTTGGAACCTTTATATCCCCCTATGACTTTAATTTTTGCTCCAAGCATATGCTTTAACATCTGGGGAATAATATATGAAGTTGACCCGGGGCCGGTGCCACCGGCTATAACTTCTTTGGTTTTCATATCTTGCCACTTTTTGATCCCCGCCTTTTTGGTTAGGACAAATATGGTGTTGGTTCGATTTACTGAACCAATCCAAGTGAATTTCCGTGCATCATACTTTACCTTTTTAGGTCGCATGAGTTGAGAAATAACAAGCGTATCTGGAGGCTCCAAAATCCATTTACCATTGTTTGGCATAACCTTGGAAGCATAGTTAGTCGCTTTCAAGCCACCTGCTCCAGGCATGGACTGGACTACAATTGTGGCTCCACCAGGTATATAATTCCGAAGATGGTCGGCCATCGTTCGCGCATATTTTCCATAAGTGCCCCCAAAACCATAGCCAATTAGAATGGTGTATTTGTCTTGAGAAAAGGCTGGTGCCGACGTCAACACCGCGCCGGCGATACCAACAACGGCGCCAAATCTTAATAGTGAACCCATGTTATAACTCCTCCCTTAAGCTTTTCCTAAAAAATTATCTTTTCAAAAAAGGTGTACTCTCAAAATACCCCCTACTTAAAGTATGTGAGGTATTGATAAGGAGATCAAGAAATGCAGTTGAATACCAAGGGGCCTAGCGCTCGTGTAGGATTAATTGTGCCATCCTCAAACCGAATGCTTGAGCCACATGTAGCAAAGTATTTGCCCGATGATATAGCCTGTCATGTCACTCGCCTTCGAATGACCGGCCCCTATTTTATGCCAATTGATGAATTAATTCCCAAAGTAACAGAAGCCACCCGATTATTGACCGATGCAAAATGTGATCCGATTGTTTTTCATTGCACAGCAAATTCTATGTCTGATGGAATTAAGGGCGAGGCACGAATAAAAAAAGCAATAGAACAGGAAACTAAGAGACCGGCGATTACAACAGCATCAGCAACTCTGGCCGCCTTCAAACATCTTGAAGCCAAACGCATAGTCCTCGTCTCTCCCTACCCCCGGAAGTCACACGAACACGAAATTGGTTTTCTTAGTGAAGCTGGCTTTGAAATTGTCGGCGAAAAAAATCTCGGGCTGAATGGATCTGATGCTTACTGCGGAATGCAGGCTTCGAAATGGTTTGACACCGTGCTTCAGATGAAGAATGACAGAGCGGACGCTTATTTCGTTAGCTGCGCAAATATTCAAGCATTGGACTGCCTAGAAGATATGGAGGACGTTCTTGAAGCGCCTGTGGTAACGAGTAATCAATTGGTAATATGGAAAGCTCTGCGTATGGCCGGAATTAACGAAAAAATTCGTGGGCTTGGCAAGCTTGCTGCCTGACTTATATCTTCTCCCAGATGAGTGAGGCCCTGCTTCCTGGACCACCCATAACTGGCGGAGATGCAGTTAACACCAAATTATCCCCTTCAAAGGAAACCTTACGTACTGTGGTAGTTCCTTCCAGTTTTGGATGAGCAGATAGCTCTATGTGATGAAATACCGTTTCGTTTTTAAGCTCAAATTCACCAAAATAGCTAAAGTAATCGCCATTAGCTTGACGTGTCGCTGTAGCCATGTGGCCTTCTGCTGTGTACTCCATCCGACCGTCAGTTGGCGCATCTTCTTCTTTGCCCTGAGTTCCATCTGCATCAACAAACCGGAAACCAATTAGACGCCACGTACCAATCATTTTCTCAAGCATATTTAGATCGCTCTATTAAACCTAACTACTTTTATCCTCAGTTATGCCGGTACTGCACCGGTCATACGATCAGTTGGCTTATCATTCATAAATAGCTGCGCCATACCGACAGTAATTCCAATGACCACACCAATCTGCCACGCGAGATTATAGTTCCCAAAAGCATCAAACAAAAGTCCGGCGCCCCAGGCTCCTATGAAAGAACCGGTTTGATGACAAAAAAATGCGATACCTGTTAGTGTTGCCATATTTCTCAATCCAAAAATTTGCCCTACTAATCCCGTAACCAAAGGAGCAACACCAAGCCATAAAAGCCCCATTACGGCGGCAAAAACCAAAGTGGTCATCGGTGTTGCCGGCAACAAAAAATAGACCACTATGAAAGCAGAGCGCAAAATATATACACCACCGAGCAAATAATGTTTTGGATATTTTCCGCCTAACCAACCGAGGATATAACAGCCGATAGCATTAAAGCCTCCTATAACACCGAGAGCCTGCGCACCCAATGTGGGAGACTGCCCACAAATTTCTAAATAAGCCGGCAAGTGCGCCGCTATAAATATAAGTTGGAGACCGCAAACGAAATATGCAACGGCCATTGTGACATATCCTTTGTGCCCCCAGGCCTCAATTAAAACTTCCCTTAATGACATTTCTGGACCTTCTTCTCTGGATTGAGAAGCGGATTCCAGTGCGGCTTTGTCACCGGCACCCGTAAAGAAAGCTGCCGGGATCATAACGGCACAGAGAGCTATGAATCCGACCATTGCAATCACCCAACTACTGCTATCAATTAGACCCTGTGCTAAGGGGGCTGCGATGAAAGTCCCGATAGAGCCCGCTGCCGAAATTGTACCTAGCGCTACACTACGTTTAAGTGGTGAGACTGCGCGTGCTGAGGCGGCGAGGGCCAAACTAAGGCCCGTACAAGCTAGCGCCAGCCCCACCATAAACCCAAGCCCAACCCAAAGAGCAATAGGGCCCTCGGCCACCATGGTCACGCCCAACCCCGCGGCGTACAAAATCGAACCTAGGATTGTCATTACCCGGCAACCAAATCTATCTGCAAAAGCACCAATAAGCGGCTGTGTAAGCCCCCAAGTAAAGTTCTGTATCGCGATAGCTAAAGTAAAATCTGCGACAGAAATTCCTAAATCTTGAGTAACGGGTGCGACAAACAGACCAAAACTTTGCCTCATACCCATGCTCATCGTCAGCATTAAACTTGCACCAGTCAAAACTGAGACTGTCTGAGCGCTGGTATATCCTTGGGCCCGATAAGAATTTGACATCACAAAGTTTTCATTTAGAGAACTCGTCAATAATACTCGAAATTTTCACGACCAAACAACGGCTACAACAGCACTAAACTGTATATTTAAACAGGAATATAATCCTTCAAATTTGGAACCCAAATACCGAACTGCGAATTTGGCAAAGGCAACGCAAGCGGGTAATTAAAGACAAACCAAGAAAAGGTGGCAAGACCAAAACTAAAGACAGCAATTAGGATCTAATGCTCTCTGTTTCTTTATGCAAATAAAAGACTTTTGGCGAAACCCATACAAAACAGGTACAGATATTCAATACTTTTATTAAAATTATAGAGAACAATTATTAGTCTAAAGCATAGAGGGCGATAGCTAACTTCTTTCGAAATATGTCAACCATAATCAATGAGAATAGATGGATACCAAAGAATTCCAATTAATTCTCCGAACATAAAGTAAAGAATCAAACCAGAGATCACAGCGTAGGACAAAGCAAAATACCAAGTGGTTTTTCCACGAACGATTAAATATCCAAGTATGAATAAAGGAATTGCAATGGCCTGACCAAAGAGTACCGTTACGCCAATAATACAGGCAAGACTACCCAAAAGTAAGCTTGCACCGGGTAATTCTTTAATTACAACTGAACGATCGGCCAGGGTTCGAAGCCCCCCATTCGACCTTTTGTACACATTTTTTATCCCCAAACCATCTCGATACAATGCCAATAAACCGAGTACGACAGCCGGAACGCATACAACGATGGGAAATTGTCCAGTTGCCCTGTCCCACCCCAAAGATTGCCAGCCAGCCAAGAAGAAAACAGCGACCATTAAAAATATAAAGACAAACCCCGCTAGTTGATCTTCATTTTGTGTTTCCTGTATTTTTACTGTTGACCCCTCTTTGCTTTGACGCCGAGCCCTTACCGCCGTAACAGCGATAGTCATGATAGCCAAGACGAGAATCACCAAGCAGATAGGCCTAAAAATCCAAGAAATCGGCCCGTAAGCTTGATAGGTAACATACAAGGCACTTTCCATAATCGGTCCGAGAACAAAACCAAGGATCAAAGGTGGCCGCGGAACCCCCCCTTGCTTCATCCAATAACCAATTATACCGAAGGCCAGCATTGACCACCAATCGGAAAGCGTATTGGAGCTCATCCAGGCTCCCATCATTACAAACAAAACTACGGCCGGTACAATAAGGTGGCTGGGAAGAAATGTTATTTTTGCTATTTGCTTGGCCCAAATTAAAAGTAAAACAGCTCCCAAAACATTGGCGATTGCCAGGGTCCAAACCATTGAAAACGTGACATCCAATTTAGTAGTCAGCATCTGCATGCCAGGCATAAAGCCCTGAATAACAAAAGCACCTAATAAAATCGCCATTGCAGGACTACCGGGTATTCCGAATGCCACCGTGGGCATCAAAGCTCCACCCTTCATTGCGTTATTAGCAGATTCCGGAGCAATAACCCCTCTGATATCACCTTTACCAAACTGGGACTTATCCTTGGCGCTCTGAACCGCATGCCCGTATGCAATCCAATCAACAATCACTCCGCCCAGGCCAGGTAGCATACCGATATAGATGCCAATTGCGGAGGACCGAAGAAATAGCCACCAATTTCTAAAGGCATCACCTATACCCTGTTTCATTCCACCGCTGACAGAGTCTCGAGGAACCCTTGATATTGAGGTATTTCGAACTGCAAGCTCTATAACCTCAGGAACCGCAAACAAGCCAAGCACCATAGGAACGATCGGTATCCCCTCGAGTAAATAGGTGGCACCCAACCAATATCGAGGCACACCACCCGTTAACGAATAACCCACCATCGAAATAAGTAGACCGATCAATGCGGCGAACAAGCCCTTCACCATATTCCCACCGGACAAGGAGCCAATCATGGTTAGGCCGAGAACACCCAAAGCAAAAAATTCCGGCTTAGCAAAAGAAAAAATAAGGGGTTTAACGATGGGAATAGATAAGGCGAGTGCAACGGCACCCAAAACTCCACCTAACGCTGAAACAGTAAACGCCGCCCCGAATGCCCTATCGGCCTCCCCCTTCATTGCAAGGGGATATCCATCAAGTATAGTCGCCTGTGACGCGGCCGTGCCCGGAACTCCTAACAGAACTGACGCAAGGGTGTCACTCGTCGTGGTTACAGCAAACATTCCTAGCAAAAATGCAAACGCCGGCGCCGGTTCCATAAGAAAAGTGAAGGGCAACAAAATAGCCAGACCAACGAGCCCCGATAGCCCGGGAATTGCACCAAAATATAGTCCAATTAGAACCCCGAGAACTAAATACCCAATAGCCGGCCATTGAACCACCAACCAAAAACCATTTAAAGCCGCTTCTAACAATTGATTAACCCCCAAACACAATTTGACCGCGCCAAAGGGTTACCTTTACGCGGTCAAATTGAAAGGAATCTAGTTATTTACCGCCCGATTTTACGTATTTTTTCAGGAAGGCAACCATTTTCGGATCAACATTTCTCAAAGTAGAGTTAATTATTGCTTCACCTTTTTTACCCACAATAACGGCGGGTTTAGCCTTTATAGCCTTTTTATAGGCCGCCAAAAATGCTTTGTCTTTAGTTACCTTGGAGAATGCGGTACGCAGTGCCTTTAATGCGGCCTTTGGTGCCTTTGGTGGCAAAAACACCATACGAAAGAGTTGAGAATTCAAGGTATTTAGAAACTTTAACGTTTTCCATCGCATACCGCTTGGCATCGCGTCCTTGCCATTCTTCATTTTATAAACCTCCAACCAGGTTGGAAGGTTCGGAAGATTTGGGCTCCTCAAATAACGACCGTCAACGGTTGGGGTTTCATATTGATACAAAACCTTTACTAACCCTGGCTTTTCCATTGTCGGCTCCACAACTCGCCGGTAACCGGGGATTGACGTCGTATGATACTGAACTTCATTCTGATGAATAGCAGCAAAAATCGGCGTAAAACCTCTATACCCTGTAACCGTTTTATAATTTTCTGGACCTATTAATAAATCAAGAGACAGACGACCCTTTAAATCGTGTGTGGATGTTGTCCTGAGCCCACCAAATTTAAATCCTTTGGCCTTCTTAAAAAAATCCTGCGGGCTATTAATTCCACCTGGAGCCGCATCCTTTCGAATATAGCAAATAACAGGAGGGGCGGCCGCAGCAACAAACTGAAGATCCGGATAATTTACTCGCAAGCCCGGATCTTTTAGGACCTGGGCAACAGGGTTCCAAGTAAAGAAGCCAACAGTCATTCCGTTCGGTCTAGCTGCTTCAGCCAAGAAATTAGTTGCTACAAGGCCACCAGCTCCCCCCATATCTCTAAAAATTATTTTTGGTTTGCCCGGAATGTGTTTAGCTACGTGCGCAGCAAAAATCCTTCCCTCGGTGCTATTTGCACCGCCGGCTGGGTAATTACCTAAAAAAACAATGCGCTTTCCTTTATAAAAAGGTTTTGCATCAGCCGATGAAATTACTGTCATGTTGCAAATAGTTACAATTAAGACAGCAAAAACCGAAACAAGTTTTTTATCCATTTCCTACTCCCCATAAAGTTATTAATTTAAGTTTCTTTGGATTATTTTATTGGTTAGACAGGCACGTCCCCTCTAACGGTTGTCCTCAACATTGTTCTCAATTGACTTTCTGGCACCCCTCCACAGGCAAGGTGAACAGTGCAACGATTATCCCACAAAAGGAGTTGGTCCTTTGACCAACGATGATGATAAATATTGTGAGGGTCCTCTATGTAATCAAAGAGCTCTAATAAAAGCTCTTCACCTTCGTTGGGATCCATATCAGGAATATGAGTTGTAAAGCGTCTGTTGATGAATAATGCCTTGCGGTTTGTTACATCATGGGTCCGCACAATTGGATGAATGACGTCTGGGGTTCTGGCTTTCACTTCGGCGGACTTCTTTTCCCAAATCGATCCTTTTTTATCTTCTTCCGTCATATTAGATGGTGGATGAAAGCGCGGATTATCAGCTAAATCAAATTGATGAACCGCCTTCAATCCTTCAATTCTCCTCTTTAATCCATTTGGAAGGTTGTCATAGGCCAAGTACATGTTGGCCCATTCAGTGTCCCCGCCATCATCAGGAACATCGATTGCGTATAAAAGTGAACAACGACTTGGATAGGCCATATAAGAGAGATCTGAATGCCAAATACTACCCCCATCCCTCAGACTTAGGTAATTGCCCTCGGCATCCTTTTCATTAGTTAACCATAACAGCTCTGGATGATCCTTGAGAACATGTTTGCCGCCAGGATGGACCTCTAACTCACCAAAATTACGGCTGAACTCGATGTGCTCATCCTTGGAAATCTTTTGATTTGGAAAAACTAAAAGAAGGTTCTCATTCCAGGCTGCTATTATCTCTTGGAATAGGTCATCCGATACGGGTTTAGACAAATCAACACCTGTAACAGTAGCTCCAAGAGCGGCAGACCGTTTTTCAATGCTTAGTGTCATGGATACTCCGCCTCTGCAGATACCTATTCATTTTAAAATAGCACCAATTTTAAAAAGGTCATTGCTGTGACTATAGATCAACATTTGATTACTGCAATTACCTTTCTTAAAAAATATCTAAGAAACCATAGGTATAAATAACCAAAGCAGAAAAGATCATGGTATTACTATTAATAAAAAACCGGAGGAAGTTGATGAAAGTTCTAGAAAACCGAGTTGCTATAGTAACGGGGGGCGCTCAAGGGATAGGGGCAGCATATTGTAATGGTCTAGCCAATGAGGGAGCAAAAATAGTTATAGCCGACACCTCTGATGGTTCTGCCTTGACTCAGTCAATTTGTAATAACGGGGGTGAAGCGATTTACATCAAATCTGATATTTCCCGTGAGGAAGACAATCAAAGAATGGCAGAAAAAACCATCGAAAGCTTTGGAAGAATAGATATCCTCGTTGCCAATGCTGGCCTCTACACCAATTTGGAACGAAAAATTTCTATAGAGGAAACGCCGCAGGAATGGGATGCGGTGATGAATGTAAACATTAAAGGTGTATGGCTATCAGCAAAAACNGTGATACCCCACATGGAAAANTCGGGCTACGGNAAAATTATAAATATNGCATCGACNGCAGCCTTNAGNGGACAAGGNCACAGCACTCGCTACGCAGCNTCCAAGGCAGCCGTAATCGGAATTACACGCACCATGGCTCGCGAATATGGCTNAAAGGGCATAACTATTAATGCCATTGCCCCTGGCCCAATTGAAACGACGACGCCTAGTGAACACGNAGACCCTAANNTACAAAATAGACANGCGGCAATAATAGGAAGGCGTTCTATAAAAAGACTGGGTATGCCAGATGATGTNGTCGGCTTATGCATATTTTTAGCATCANCAGAAAGTGATTTCATAACTGGCCAAACCATCGTCGTAGATGGCGGCTCGGTTTTACATTAATAGTTTATTCGACAGCCACCCCATATAAAATTTCGGCATTCTTGTATGCGATTTTTTCGGCAATCTCTCGGGGTAATTGACCAAGNATCTTTCTATATTTTCGGATGATTTTTTGATACTTCTTCCAACGTGGTCGCTTATGTGCATCTGTCGCAAATAATAACCTGTTCTGAAATGTTTCAAGGATTGAAGCCCAGGAACTCCTCAGTATCTTTGAACTATCCAAGAAGCCGGACCCCAATTTAGAAGCCTTCATCCTATCGGAGTAGGACCTTTGATCTTTTTCCTTCTTTGAAATAGTCATGTAAACGTTCGGGTGAGCTGATAAAATTTTCTCAACCTGATTGGGGTGCCCGAATGCCATATGAGGGATTATAAATTTTATATCACGATATTCAGAGTAAATTTTCGAAAAGCGAGGCCAATCCCTTTCCCAATCATAGACCTCCCAGTGGGTCATAACGGGAACGTTAAGACCAGATAATTCACTGAGAAATTTTTTATTTCCAGGTTGAAGGGGGTCCACGTAACGCTCCCCTCTTTCGGTCTGTTCACCATGACTTTTATCGGCGTGTGTATATAAAATTTCACCAATGAACAGNTAGTTATATTTATCAATATTTTCCAACGTTGTTGAGATGTAATCGTCATCCAAATCGTCTCTCAAAAGAAAGTATTTAGGGGCCCCGAGAATTATCAGATCTTTATGGCTATTTCTAAGTTCCAAGACCTTCTCTTCATTTTGGCCGAGATATTTCCTGCTCCGTGCAAATAAGGCTAATTTGGAAACTCCNGCTTTCCTTACCTTTTTAATCGCTTTCNTGAAGTCTGTTCGTTCATCTATTTGGGCCATAGCATCGAATATAAATCCGCCATACTGCAGTGATTGCGACAAAGAAATNGGTGCAACACTAAAAAGAAAAAGAATAACTAAAAGAAAAAGAGTGAGAGGAGGCTTAATTCTATTCATTAACGTCAATTGATACCCGCAAGGGCTTTTACGTATTCNCCTATGGCCATCGAAGACGTTAATCCAGGCGACTCTATACCNTAGAGATTTATAATAGANNCATACCCGTGAACACTTTTTCCTTGGATAACAAAGTCGTTGGAAGTTGCCTGCTTTAGACTAAGCTTTGGACGAACTCCGGTGTAACCTGGCTGCAGTTCTCCGTCCTTTAAGTCCGGTAATACGCGTCTAACGGCATCGTAAAAAAAAGCAGCCCGATCGGGATCCAGGCTATAATCAACTTCATCAATTATCTCCACGTCAGGTCCAAATCTATTTAGCCCCGACAGATCAGGACAAATGTGTACGGAAACTTTATGATCTTTAGGCAAAGGATAAATCATTCTGTTAAATGGTTGCCTCCCGTGCATTACAAAGTAACATCCTCGAGTGAGAAACTGCTCCGGTATCGTTTCTGGAGGTACCCCCTTTATTGCCGCCGCAACTTTTTGGGCTCCGTGACCAGCAGCGTTAACACATAGATTACACCGGATCTTAGTTTCAGGACTTCCACTAACAACGAGCTCTACGAATTCTTCAAATATTTCTCCTGACAAAACTCTGGTATTTACAGCTAACACTGCGCCATTATTTTCCGCGTCTCCTAAATAAGCGGTCATTAAATCATGAGGTTCAATTAAACCGGACGTTGGTGAAAACAAAGCACCCGCGCAGCTGAGGTTTGGTTCCATTTCTTTGATCTGACCTGCCTCCGCGACGTAAATCTCCTCAAGACCATTTTTATTTGCTTTCTCTTTTAGCTCGTGAAGTGCCGGAATATCCTCATCCTCTATCGCAACAATAAATTTTCCGGTCATCTCATGGCTCACCCCCCGTTCAGGGCAATATTGATAAAGCAAATTTTTTCCGCGGATAGCCAGTTGATTTTTGATACTACCGGGAGGGTAATTTATTCCCGCGTGAATACAGCCGGAATTTCGTGTAGACGTGTGGGTACCATAAGTGTTCTCGGACTCTAGAATAATTACCTCTCTACCTGCCATTGCTAAAGATCGAGCTATCGCTAGCCCCACCACTCCAGCACCTATGACAATACAGTCTATCTTCTCTA
>PBOV01000096.1 GCA_002724505.1 Rhodospirillaceae bacterium
TTCGTGCAACCAATAATGTTAGAATAATTCCAAAGGTTCCAACTGATAATAATGTTTTATGGGTTAATTGGAAAAAATTTCCTGTTTGCAGAAAATGAATAGTTGTCCCCGTTATTAATCCAATTGATAAAACAAACGTACTCAATTCCAATAGACGAGACTCGAGGTTTTCCGATGAAGCTAACGTCGGGAATGCAACATTGAGAAAAGTATATTTTTTTGTCTTGAGGCTTCGTTCCTGAACAAAGGCAGAAAAACCAGCTACAGCGGCTAAAGTCAAAAGGGCATAAGTCGTCAGCGAAAATATGATATGCGATATAACCCAAAAATCAGAAGCATTTGTTAAATTTTTCCCTTGCAACTGCCCCTCCCAAATAAACGATAAGCCTCCTAGCATCAGCAAATAAGGTAATAAACCAGCAGCCAATTTGTATCCCTCATGATAAATTCCCGCTATTGGCAAATAAATTAATAATGTCGCAGTAATGGTAACCCAGAGCGCTGGAGCAAAACCCGTTTGCCATCCCTCTGCAAACATAACAATCGTCCACGACCCTGAGCCAGAAATCGCAACAGCTAAAAAACACCAGAAATAAAAACGCCGACCATTTGGAAATCGGAGGACGTAGACCATTAACGGCAATAATGCTGTAAAGGCGGAGAGAGATAAATACGAATTCATTTTTTTATTTCACTAAAAAACAGCATATCTAAAATTGTAAAAAAATTTCTTATAAACCTTGCCAACATGGCATATTAAACGATAACTCTATCATACTATTTAAATGGCTTTTGATGCTATAAGCCCTTAATGCAGCTAAAGCGAGGCGTTAATGACCGGGTGTGCAGTCCTAATTCTCTCGGGTGGAAGTGGCGTCCGTTTTAGCACAAGAATACCGAAACAGTATTTTAGGCTGGGTAATAAAACGATCATTCGTCACGCTATTGATGCTTTCCTGGAACATCCCGGAATTGATGCAATCCGGGTCGTTCGACGCCCTCAGGATAAACATTTATATGAAGAATCGGTGGCTGGGATCTCAATCCTTGATCCTACAGATGGAGGAAAAACTCGACAGGATTCTGTTCGCTTGGGGCTTGAAAGCTTAAAAGATATTAAACCCAAATGGGTTCTAATCCATGACGCTGCCCGCCCATTTCCAAATGAAAGCCTAATCACCCGTGCATTGAACGGCTTGACTAAAAGTCATGCGGTTGTCCCCGGCTTACCATTGTTAGACACAATAAAAGAATTAGAAGATGATCGTAAAACAATAAAGAAAACAGTAAATCGTAAAAAGCTCTGGAGGGCTCAAACGCATCAGGCGTTCCATTACAAGACTATACTCAACGCACATCGAAAAACGAGCCAAGAAGAAATGACAGACGATGCAGCCGTCGCCGAAAAGGCTGGGATCCCGGTAACAATAGTTGATGGGCATAATGAGAATATTAAAATTACAACCCAAAAAGATATCCAACAGGCGAAAAAGATGCTGAATTTTCCTGATTCTTTAACCCGCGTCGGCAATGGCTTTGACGCCCATCGATTTGGGCCTGGAAACCACGTCGTACTTTGCGGAATAAAGATTAACCACGAGCAAGGGTTAGAAGGGCACTCAGATGCAGACGTACCAATGCATGCGTTAACAGATGCAATTCTCGGTGCGATTTCTGCTGGAGATATTGGAAGCCATTTCCCTCCATCTGATAAAAAATGGCAAGACGCTCCTTCCCATCAATTCCTGAGACATGCGACTAAATTGGTACAGGATCTTAAGGGAAAAATTCTCAACGTTGACATAACAATAATATGCGAGAGTCCTAAAATTAGTCCTCACCGCGAGGCAATGCGGAAAAAAATTAGTGAAATTATAGAGATCCCTGTTTCAAGTGTAAGTGTTAAGGCTACAACGACGGAGCAACTAGGTTTTACAGGCCGAAGGGAAGGAATTGTTGCTCAGGCAATTACTTCAATTTCAATACCCGCTTCAAAAATTTAAACCAATGTTCGGCAGCTCACCCAGTGAAAGCCTTCCTTTTTTTCATCCGGCAGCACTAATTTCAACTTGTTTTGGCGTGGGTTATTTACCCTTCGCGCCAGGCACTTGGGGTTCATTGTTAGCATTACCTCTAGCATGGGTAATACTTTCACAATGGTCTCAATACATATTGCTAGTTGTTACGTTCGTTTTATTTTTAGCAGGAATGTTAGCCAGTAATATTCATCAAAAAAGAAGAGAGGATAAAGACCCCAGTTATATTGTTATTGATGAATTTGTTGGACAATTATTAGTTCTTTCAATAGCACCCTTGGGCTGGGTTTACTTTTTTGCAGCATTCTTGCTTTTTAGAATTTTTGATATTTGTAAACCCTGGCCAATATCATGGGCTGACAAAACCATTAGGAATGGCTTTGGTATCATGTTTGATGATATTTTAGCGGCCGGGTACACCGCAGCAATTTTTTCTTTTCTATTATTCTTAATAAACTGAAATTTTAATGTTACATCCAAATATCCTTGAGCACGCATCAGAAGTCATTCAACTCTGCCTGTCCAAAAATTGTAAAGTTGCAACTATTGAATCATGCACTGGAGGACTAATTTCGGCTGCGCTAACAGCGGTGTCAGGCGCTTCAGATGTAGTTGATCGGGGTTTCATTACCTATAGCAACGAAGCTAAAAACCAACTGGTTGGTGTCCCAATAAAACTCATAGAGACATACGGAGCTGTAAGCGAAGAAGTGGCACGCGCCATGGCAGAGGGCGGTCTGCGAAGATCAATCGCAAATATTACAATTTCAGTAACTGGGATAGCAGGGCCAGGAGGCGGAACAGAAACCAAACCGGTTGGATTGGTTCACTTTGCCTGCGCTAGCGAAAATAACCCCACCAGTTCTTATTTTGAGGTATTTTCGGGGGACCGCTCTGGCGTTCGAGAGGCAACCGTTATAAAGGCATTCAATATGATTGAAACGGCGGTTAAACTCTAACTTTTTGCTCCATAGACTACATTTGCTCTATTTTCAAAGGCGGTGACCATACGGTTTACAGCTTCCTCAAAAAACACTCCAATAAGCCCCCTTAAAATCCGTGATTTAAATTCAAAATCAATAAAAAATTGGACTTCACATTCGTTTCCTATATCTTTAAATTTCCAATTGTTTATCAAATACTTAAATGGTCCTTTTTTATACTCTACATCAATAGTGTTTGGACTCACTAAAATAACTTTTGATGTATAAACTTCTCTAATTAATTTGAAACCAACTATCAGGTCAGCATAAATTATGTTTTTTTCCTGTTTTAAAATTCGTGTTCCGATACACCAAGGCAGAAATTCTGGATAACTTTCAATATCTGAAACTAGATTAAAAATTTGCTTTGAAGAATAAGGCAAAACCCGTGTTTCAAAATGTTTTGGCATTTTTATGAATTGGGCCTAACTTGACGTCTCTGCCTCTCAACAACCAGCTTCTTAAAATCTTCATCTGCATGATAGGAAGAACGGGTCAAAGGTCCGGAAGACACCAGCAAAAACTGTCTAGCTAGCGCTTCATCTTCGAGTTCTTTAAACTCGTTCGGCGTCACAAAACGATCAATAGCAATATGCTTTTTAGTTGGCTGCAAATACTGACCAATTGTTAAAAAATCAATATTGGCTAATCTCATCTCATCCATCACGTCGATGACCTCTTTTAGAGTTTCACCTAGCCCTACCATTAAACCTGATTTAGTAAAGATTGCTTTATCTAATTCTTTTACGAGACTTAACAAATTTAGAGAATGAGAATACTTTGCTCCAGGTCTCACACTTGGGTATAGACTCGGAACCGTTTCTAAGTTGTGATTGAATACCTCCGGTTGAGCTTCAACAACAACTTCAAGGGCTCCATCTTTCCGCAAAAAGTCTGGGGTAAGTATTTCAATTGTGGTTTCAGGTGAAGCCGATCTGATTTGTCTTATTACTCGCGCGAAATGCGTCGCTCCACCGTCTTTGAGATCATCGCGATCAACCGAAGTAATAACGACGTGCCTTAACTTAAGTTTAGAAACAGCCTCAGCAACGCGTTCGGGCTCATCTGGGTCAACTCCATTAGGCTTGCCCGTGATTACATTACAAAAAGCGCACGCACGCGTGCAAATATCCCCCAAAATCATCATCGTCGCGTGACGTTGCGACCAACATTCACCGATATTAGGACATGCGGCCTCCTCACAAACCGTATTTAGGGAGAGGTCCCGCATAAGCTCTCTTGTTTTAAAATANTCCTCGGAGTTAGGTGCCTTAACCCGTATCCAAGAAGGCTTCTTTGGTGATGAGCATTCTGGGTTATTGACCTTTTCCGGGTGCCTTGGACGGATTTTTTCCAAAGATGTGACCATTATTCTGTCTTCTTTTTCACGTCAAAAATGAATTGCCCGGTCAACGGTATCAAGGACTGCTTCGTGCATTGCTTCAGACAATGTTGGGTGTGGAAACACAGAATGCATTATTTCCGCCTCAGTTGCCTCCGACGAACGCGCAACCACATACCCTTGGATCATCTCCGTAACTTCTGGACCAATCATATGTGCGCCGAGGAGTTCTCCTGTTTTAGTATCTAAAATTGTTTTTACTTGCCCCTCTGTATCACCAAGGGCAATCGCCTTCCCGTTGGCCAAAAAGGGAAATCGACCGACACTTACTTCAAAGCCTCGTTCTATTGCATCCGCCTCAGTCAGCCCGACACTGGAAATCTGGGGGCGGCAGTAAGTGCAACCCGGTATACTCGACACATCCAACGGCCGAGTGTCCAATCCAGCTATATGTTCGACGCAGATTACGCCCTCATGGCTTGCCTTATGAGCCAACCAGGGTGGCCCTACTAAATCGCCAATCGCGAATATCCCCGGCTCTCCCGTTTCCAACCATTCATTTACAACAATGTGGTTTTTTTCAACTACAATATTGGTCCTATCGAGACCAATGTTCTCAACATTTCCAACAATACCTATAGCAACAATAGCTCGATCGAAGGACAAACTCTGCGAAACCCCCTCAATTTCTAACTCAGCAGCTACGTCATTTGGACCGGCTTCTAAACTATTTACCTTCGCCCCGGTATGAATAGTCATCCCCTGCGCTTCAAAGGATTTAAGCGCCAAACCGGAAATTTCTGCATCCTCGACTGGTAATATACGATCCAAAACTTCAACGATCGTAACGTCGGCACCAAGGTCACTATAAAAACTTGCGAATTCCATGCCGATGGCACCCGATCCCACAACTAACAAAGATTTTGGCACCTCTTCCGGCACCATAGCCTCACGATAGGTCCATATGCGTTTACCTTCTGGCTCCATTCCGGTCACCGTTTTCGCCCGCGCACCTGTCGCCAATATAATATGACCCGCTCTCACAATCTTTATATTGCCTTCACTGTCTCTCACAGAAACAGAGCCCTTTCCGTTAATTGCGCCAGTACCATCAAAAACAGTGACCTTATTTTTTTTCAGAAGATGGCTAATTCCTTGATTGAGACTCCCTGCTACGTTCCGAGACCGCTGCACAATCTTCTTAATATCAAAAGAAATATCCTTAGCGGATATCCCAAATTGGTCTAAATTTTGCAACAGGTGATGAATTTCAGAACTCCGAAGAAGAGCTTTGGTAGGAATACATCCCCAGTTCAAGCAAATGCCGCCAAGGTGTTCGCGTTCGACCAAAGCGGCTTTCATCCCAAGCTGACTAGCCCGAATTGCCGAAACGTACCCCCCCGGCCCGCCACCTATGACAACAATATCAAATTTCTGCTCTTCCATTTACTTTCACCACTCATCAAAATCGAATGACAATGCTCAAAATTAAATGCACCACCAATTGTTAAAATTTCCCTGTCGCCTGAGACAATTAAAGCAACATGGCAGCTGGATATTCAATAATGCGCTTGATCTCACTTAAAAGTTTAGCGCCAGTGGCACCATCTACGACTCTGTGATCACACGAAAGCGTGCACGACATCACCATCGCGGGGACAATTTGACCATTCTTAACAACAGGGCGCTCTTCTCCTGCGCCTACTGCTAAGATACAGCCCTGCGGTTCATTGATCACTGCGTCAAACTGTTTGATACCAAACATACCTAGATTTGAAATTGTAAAGGACCCACCCTGATATTCTTCTGGCAGGAGTTTGCCTTCTCGAGCACGTATTGCCAGGTCTTTCATTTTCTGAGAAATATCAGCCAAGCCCATATCTTCGGCACTTTGGATGATTGGGGTGACCAGGCCTTCATCTAAGGATACTGCAACAGAAATATCTGCTGTTTTGTATTGTCTTACAGTCCCATCACCGACCCAACTTGAATTAGCTTCCGGGACCTCAATGAGAGCCAAGGCACAAGCCCAAATTATGAAATCATTAACCGATAACTTCACGTCTTCAAGACGCTTATTAAGAGAAGAACGAAGCTTAAGTAACTCATCAATTTCACAATCTACGGTTAAGTAAAAATGCGGAACAGTAGATTTAGAATGGATCATACGTTCTGCTATGACCTTGCGCATCGCGCTCATTTGCAAGACCTCATACCGTTCGCTTTCAGAGACATCATTGCCGACGGATGCCTTCACACCCGGCGTCAATTTAGCTTTCTCAACATCCTTTTTAATGATGCGCCCCTGAGGACCCGTTCCCACAATTTCTGACAGAATTAGGCCCTCTTCCTTTGCCAAACGCCGGGCCAACGGACTAACGAATAACCGCTCAGCTTTGGCGGATGGTTCACCTTTAATAGACGACGTCTTCAAGTTATCACTAACCACGGATATTCCTCGAACATCTGCTCGTACAATTTTATCGTGCGCCCCTGTACCTGTAATTTTTGTTAAATCAACGCCTGACTGTTCGGCGAGACGGCGCGCTAATGGCGTTGCTCTAGTTTGTTTTTCAAAGTTTGTGCCGGCAATTTCAGGAATATCCGTTGGAATACTATCTTCAGGTTCTTCAATAGAATTTTTAAAATTCTCAATCGAGGAGAGGTCTTCACCGTCCTCAAGCAAGAAACCGATCACCTCATTAACAGAAATATTTTCACTACCAGCAGGAACAATAATCTTTCCTAGGGTTCCGGAATCGATAGCTTCTACCTCCATAATGGCCTTATCTGTTTCAATTTCTGCTAAAAGTTCACCTGGTTCTACGCTGTCACCCTCCCCTTTAAACCACTTCGAAAGATTACCCTTAGTCATGGTTGGAGAAAGCGCAGGCATTAGAATTTTAATAGCCATTAGTTAAACCGGCCCTATCATTTCCGGTAAGTAACAAGTTTAGCCGCCTCTACAATATTTTCAGCCTGAGGCAGTGCAAGGGCTTCAAGATTGGCAGCATACGGCAAGGGCACGTCGACGGCAGTGACCCTACCAACGGGTGCGTCGAGCCAGTCAAACGCTTGTTCCATAATTGTTGCTGAAATTTCAGAACCTATGCCCGAAAACGGCCAACCTTCTTCAACAGAAACTAAGCGATTTGTCTTTTTTACAGAATGAATAATCGTTTCCGTATCGAGGGGACGAATGGTACGAAGATCAATTACTTCCGCTTCAATACCCTCATTAGAAAGTCTTTCTGCAGCTTCCAACGCTTTTCCAACCATTATCGAAAAAGCTGAAATCGTAACATCGGGGCCTTCGCGCACAACCCTTGCTTTGCCGATCGGAACCATCCAATCCGGATTAGTAGGGACATCAAATGTACTGCCATAAAGTAATTCGTTCTCGAGAAAGATCACCGGGTTAGGATCACGAATTGCAGACTTAAGTAAACCCTTTGAGTCAGCTGCGCTCCAAGGAGAAACAACTTTTAACCCTGGAATATGAGCGTACCAACTCGCAAAACATTGCGAATGCTGTGCCGCGACGCGCGCTGCAGCACCATTTGAACCCCTAAAAACAATTGGACAGCCCATCTGACCACCGGACATATAGTTTGTTTTCGCTGCCGAATTGATTAGTTGATCCATTGCCTGCAAAGCAAAATTAAAGGTCATAAATTCAACAATGGGTCTAAGCCCAAGGAACGCTGCGCCTATACCGACACCGGTAAAACCATGCTCAGTAATCGGCGTGTCAATTACACGTCGGTCACCAAATTCTTTTAGTAGCCCTTGGCTAACCTTATATGCACCCTCATATTCCGCAACTTCCTCACCCATCAGGAAAACCCGTTCATCGGCACGCATTTCTTCTGCCATTGCATCTCGTAAGGCCTCTCGGACGGTCATCAGCGCAGTTTCTTCTATAAATTCGGGTTCAATTAATGGAGGCGTTTCTGAGACTTCCAACTTTGTCGGCGTCGCTGGTTTTTTTTCAACTGTTTTTTCAGGATTCTTTAGAGGAGTTACATCAGTTGAAACGGCTTCGCCTTCCGCAGCAATGACCCCAATTACTTCATTTACTGAAACGCTAGCTGTTCCATCGGGTATTAATATTTTCGCGAGAATGCCCTCATCAACAGCTTCAACTTCCATCGTTGCCTTGTCGGTTTCAATTTCGGCCAAGATATCACCGGGCTCTACAGGGTCACCTTCCTGCTTATGCCATTTGGCCAAGTTGCCTTCTGTCATCGTTGGAGAAAGCGCGGGCATTAAAATATTTATAGCCATGTGTCCGAAATCTTTCAGTTAAACGTCAACGAGAACATCGGTATACAATTCCGATGGATCAGGTTCGGGACTTTCTTGAGCAAAATCGGCTGCGGCGACAACTAAATCTCGTATTTCCTTGTCTATTTTTTTTAACTCATCTTCAGACAAGACTTTTTGTTTTAACAGTCGTTTTTGAAGATTAGTTATTGGGTCCTGTTCATCTCGGACCTTTGCGACTTCTTCTTTGCTCCTGTAGTTAGCGGGATCAGACATTGAATGTCCGCGATAGCGATATATCACCATTTCCAGAATTACCGGCCCCTCTCCTGCACGACATTTTTCCGCCGCCATTTCGCCCGCTTCCTTCACGGCTTCCACATCCATACCATCGACTTG
>PBOV01000097.1 GCA_002724505.1 Rhodospirillaceae bacterium
TAAGTGACCTCGCCAAAAACGCAGACCTCAGTAAGTTTATTTTATAATCATCGCGCTCGACGCAACAACACATAGAGCGCGCCAACGCCGCCGTCCCGGGGCTTTGCTGTTGCGAATGCGAGAACGCGTGATCTTATTGTTGGGGAGTTTAACCACCCCGGGGTTTTCTTGCGTAAAATACCGCCACCATCCATTGTTCGTCCGCGACCAGTTATCACAATTACACAGCGCTTCCCGCAGGCCTGGGACGCTTCTATAAAGGACATTAATGAAGAATATGCTTGGTCCTGTGTCATCCCGTGAAGATCAAGGCGCGCTTCGGGCCTCAGGTGCCCGCGCCGCAACCGCTCTAATGTTCGTCTGTCAAGATCGATAGAACGCCCTGCGGCAAGGGGTGTTATTTTTTTCTGAGGCCTCATCAAAGTGGGACTTTTCGAGACATCGATTTTTCTTGGCAATATATTTTTAGAAGCTGGTGGCTGAGAATAATGGCCTTGTTTTCTTGGATCACTTTGGCGCTTTACATCCTCCATTGCCGAGAGAAATAGCTCCTCATCACCGGGCTTTAAAAGTGGGCTTTGTGTTTTCCTGTTTCTATCTTTCCGATTTCGGTTTTTCATAGGATGATTTTACTTTATCCAGCATCATCGCNCCAAGGTTTTCAGTTCTTAGGAANTAAAACGTAATATTGGCCCCGCCGGTTCATGTAACCGGCTNGTTTAGACGCTATCCNCCCATGACCAAAAAATATGTCGCCNCGTACAANGCCCTTTATCGCGCCACCGGTGTCCTGTGCTATTAACAAACGCCGCAAGGGGCGGTCCTCCACTAAGGGGTCCCTAGTGTCTAACCAAATCGGTACGCCATAGNCTATGAACCTAGGATCAACAGCTAGACTGCGCCCAGGCGTCAGAACCACCCCCTGCGCACCCACTGGACCATCACCCCTCATANCCCGNAAGAAGACATAGCGAGCGTTAAGCTGCATTACTTCCTGCGCTCGNACCAAGTCTCTAGCCAACCAGGCGCGGATTGACTGCATTGAGACGTTCTCCNTGGCAAGTAGACCCCGCTTAATTAGAAACTTTCCGATTGCNGTATAGGGGTGCCTATTATGGCCGGCATAGCGTACACGTAATATTCTNTTGTTGGGGAGCCGAATGCGACCGGATCCCTGTATGTGTAGAAAAAATGCGTCAATAGGNTCAGCAACCCATGCNATGGTTTTCGCNATATTCTTTATCGCGCCCCGATCNATTTCCCGCCGGGANAAATAGCGTTCTTTCTTCTCCTTTAAATCGNNAGGNGGCATATAAATCGGGGTCTGAAATTCACCGTNCTGTCTGAGCGCACCCCTAATTTCNGGCTCAAAATANCCNGTAAACAACCCAACNGAAGTNAGAGANTTTTCNTTTTGNACAAGANAAGGTTGGAAGTTTNTTTCAAAAAATTGNCGNGCATATTGTGGTGCTTGAAACTTNTNCGGNTTCAGCTTNANGCAAGCTTCCNGCCANANCTTTAATGAACCAAANTGTTCTTTNCCAAAAANTTNANNGGGCGGNCTCCGCAAAANTTTTAAACAGCTTCNCCTGAANGGCTCCAATGCTTCGAGATGATTATCGCGNAACCACCCNGGCAGNNTNTCAAAGGTAACNGGTGCTAAAATANGGNNTTTCTTTTGGNGGNAANGNNTNTTNNCCCNCACAGCNNGCCAAGANANNCNGCAGNAAAAGAAATAGNGCTTTATGANNAAGTCTTTTAATTTGGGCTTCTNGTCTCAACCAATCTCCAATTAGGGTCGNGCGCTCGNGTGTTGCGCGCAAATGTCCATATATCAGTGACCATTGNAATTTGATTTNCNTCNCCANCAATTGTCTTGCCAGTANCATCTCGAACAACATTGACCTGTTCTGAAAGTATTTCAACAGNAATAAAGGCCGTCTCACCGCTAACACGNGCCTCAACGATATTCTCTTTTTTTATGCCAATAATTGTTGTCTCCAAGGTTTCCCCCNCCTTTTCACGTTTGTCGATTTCTNGGCTAAAATTATNTAAAACTTCATNATTNAATANTCCCNGNAANGAATNCTTATNCCCCTCCGCAAATGCCTGAACAACAATTTCAAAGGCTGCCTTTGCGCCCGAGACAAACGTCGAGGGTTCAAAAGAGGGATCTGCAGCCCTAATTTCCGCAAGGCCCACGGCAACAAGGTCAGTAGGATCTATTTCTTCGGGTTTTAAATCTGGTTCAGCAGATGTTTGGTCCGATAACTCGATTATGTTTTCTTCAGTCTTTGTTTTAGTANCACNNTCTGNGGTTGCTTCAGCGGGGGGGCGTTGNTGACCCGTGCGCCGACCAAGAACGCTTCGTAGCCGCAAAACTAGAAATGCCGCTATCATCGCGAACAAAATAATATCCAGTGCNTGNAANCCTTCGCCCATTTTACTTTACCGNTTAACCTNTTTTCCGATAATACCTGTAATACGATAATACAAATTAACTTATTTCGTTATACCGCCACAATAAAACATATAAGGTTATTAAAACCAAAAACTAGGGTCTTCTAACCAAAATCGCAAGCATGGCACTNTATATCTTACTTATATTTATNTTTGTCCCTATTGTCGAAATCGCCGTCTTCATTCAGCTCGGCAGCGAAATCGGGTTATGGAACACAGTNTTATTAATTTTGCTTACCGCAATCATTGGCACTTGGCTTCTAAAAAACCAGGGAATGGCCACCCTTCAACGTGCCCAAGAGACCATTCGAAAACAAGTTTTCCCTGTCACTGAGGTTTTCGATGGTCTCTGCCTTGCCTTGGCAGGGGTATTGTTATTAACGCCAGGCTTTGTGACAGATGCCGTGGGNTTTTTACTTTTTNTTCCACAACTTCGGGTGATTTTGAGAACNCAAATATNGACCCGCCTAGCAAATTCACAAAACGCCCATATTTGGATGAATTCCGAAAATTCTGGATCGCCAGAACGCGAAAACGTGAACACTATTGATGGTGCTTTTCGCGAAGTTGAGCCGAAAGACGAGCGCCCCGACACCGGGAAAACAGGCGACCACAAACTGAAGTAACTCACTTTAAAACACAGTGAATTCGGACGCGTGTTCCTTGTCTTATATATAAATCCGTGCTAGCGACGGCCGATCTGATCCTCTGGAGAGTTTAATGGTTAAAGTACCTGCCGATATGCCCGAAAAAAACACGGTTGGCGAAGAAGCCGATGATGAGATGTTCCAGCCTCAAATTGGGGTTGAGGCACAATTTATTAAAGATTTGTCGTTTGAAAACCCTCTCGGTGCAAACGGCACGGAGATAATTACACAAACCCCAGAGGTGAACGTTGAGATTTCGACAAACGCTAGACCCCTTGAGGGCGATAAATACGAAGTGGCTATAGTCATCCGCGGCGAAGCCAAAACCCCGGAAGCAACTGTTTTTATCGTGGAGCTTACCTATGCCGGGGTTTTAAAAATTTCAAATGCTCCCGAGGATGCTATTGGGCCAATTCTATTAATTGAAGGCGCCCGACTTCTTTTTCCATTCGCCCGAAATATTGTCGCTGACGTATCCAGGGATGGCGGCTTCCCGCCGCTGCTTATCAACCCCATAGATTTTGCGCAATTATACCGGGATCAGCATATGACCAACGGGTCCACAAACGGCGTTTCGTCTAATTAACAGTCAACAATTCTGATTTATTTTTTCCAAATGGGGTTTTGTAATTGGGCGATAAAGTCTGCATGAGCAGTCAACTCCTCAGCCGTCGGTTGGTGCGGCCGCGGTTTTCTTTTGATGCGATCTGTTTCCTTTGTGTTTAAAGCATCCAAAGAGGAATTAGCCAGAACTAGTCCAGGTTGCCGACCGCCGATTAGTTCTAAATAAACTTTTGCTAATAATTCTGCGTCAATCAGAGCGCCGTGGACGGTCCGGGCTGTATTATCAATTTGGAAACGCCGGCAGAGCGCGTCTAAACTAGCGGGCGAGCCGGGATATTTTTTACGAGCTATTAAGACTGTATCAATAGCTTGAGTGCTCGGTAAAGGGTCGCGCTTGACCCTCCCTAACTCCGAATTGATAAATCCCATATCAAACGATGCATTATGAATGATCAGCGGCGCTGCCTCCACAAAGGCCAAAAACCCGTCCACTATTTCTGAAAACCCTGGCTTGTCAGAGAGAAATTCATCACTCAGCCCATGCACGTCCTGCGCCTCCCGCGGCATAGGTATTCCGGGGTTTATATATTGATGATATGTTTCTCCTGATGGAAGATGGTTTATCAACTCGATACAGCCTATTTCTACCAACCGGTCTCCATTTTTAGCGGACAGCCCCGTGGTTTCAGTATCTAGTACGATTTCTCGCATCACTTAAGATTCCTTGGGTTTTGCAAAGTTCTAATTATCTTACAGAGGTGATTTAGGGTGTGCCTTTTATTAAGTCCTGTCGGAACCACAAAATCAGCTCTTTTTTGCTTTTCAATGTCGGGCATTTGCCGGTCAAGGGTTTCCTCAAATCGATTTAGCGTCATCCCGGGCCGGGCCATAACGCGTTGTTTTTGAATAAATTTTGGGGCAGAAACAACGACCGTAAAGTCACAAATTTGATCGGTCTTAACCTCATATAATAGAGGAACATCAAGAATACCTGCGACCCGGTTCTGACGGCGGCACATTTTTATAAATTCGACCTGTTTTAACCGAACAAGAGGGTGAATAATTTGTTCGAGACGTTTTAGCGCCACTTTGTCACTAAAGACTTTTTGCCCCAAGGCCGCCCGATCAACGGCGCCGTCTCTGACCACACCATCAAACTCGGCAGCTACTGGCAACACAGCTGTACCACCCTTTGCTAACATTCCATGAACAAGCAAATCAGAGTCACAAATCGGTAAGCCCAACCGATGAAACATATTAGATGCGGTGGTTTTTCCCATACCGATAGAGCCGGTCAGTCCAATTATAACCGTCATATCAAAGGACGCCCCGATCTAAAACATGAGTTCTCAATGCTTCCGTCACCTTGGGGTCCCGACCGAACCAGCTGTAAAAGCCCGGGCGGCCCTGATGCAAAAGCATCCCAAGCCCATCAACAATGGGGTTTCCACGCCTTGCCGCGTTATTTAAAAGGCCTGTAATCAGTGGACGATAAATGATATCACTAACAACCGCCGTAACAGGTAGCGCGTCTAAATTTATCTCTAATGCCGGTTGGCCAACCATACCCAATACCGTTGTATTTACGAGAAGTTTTGCACCCGAGAGGACATCCGCTCTTTCCTTCCAATCAACGGGTATAATTTTGCCGCCGAGGTCGTCTCTCATGCGTTCTGCGCGTTCAAGGGTTCTGTTCACGAGATAAATTTCCCCTGCCCCATAGTCCTGAAGCGCCGCCGTAATAGCCCGGGCGGCACCGCCAGCACCTAATAAAACTACAGGATTTCCCTTTAAGCTTTCGATGTTTGTACTAGCTTCTAAAGCTTCAACAAACCCAACCCCGTCGGTGTTTTTCCCCTCAATAGATCCGTCATTGGAAACAACAAGTGTGTTGATCGCGCCAATTCGCGCTGCGTTTTTGTCGACCCGGTCAACCGCGTTAAGCGCCGTTTCTTTGTGGGGAACCGTCAAATTGGCTCCAGCAAAACCTAACGCCGGCAAAGAACGAATTGCTTGATGTAAATTCTCTGGCTTAACAGAAAGAGGAATAAAGGCACCATCTATTTTATATTCTTTTAACCAATAGTTATGTAATCGCGGGGACAGAGAGTGTTCAACGGGGCACCCCATGACGCCGGCAATCTTTGCCTTTCCTGATATGTTCATTCAGCAACAACTCCCTGGACTCGAAGATAATCGAGCAGCGGCATCAAGGGCAAACCGAGTATTGTGAAATAATCTCCTGTGATCCGAGCAAACAACTGAATTCCCGTTTCTTCCACACGATAGCAACCCGAGCCGCCGAACAGGTGATTGCCTAAATTGGTTAGATAATTATCAAGGAAGTCATCGGAAAAGTTACGCATCCGCAACAAAGCAAAATCCGTGTTGTGCCAAAGCCTCCTATTGTCCCTAGCTATAACGACGGAACTAATAAGTTTGTGGTCCATGTCCCGGAGCAAACAAAGTTGCTTTCTGGCCTCTTTTTTGCTTTTTGGTTTCCTAAGAACCGATTTTTCATATTCTAAAATTTGATCGGCACCAATCACTAAAGAACCCGGCTTATTCCTAGAAACGGTAAGCGCTTTGGTTTCCGCGAGGACCTCCGCGATTACGGAGGGCTCGCACTTTTCTGCGATGAGAGAGGCCTTAATTTCCTCCTCATCAATATTAGCTGGTTGGCTTTCAAAAGAAACACCAGCCGAAAGTAGAAGGGCTTTTCGCGTCTCACTATTTGAAGCAAGAATTATTTTATCCATACCGTAACTCTTCGATAGATTTCTCATACGTTAGCACAAATTATTAAAGCGCGGAGCTCGGCAATTAAAGCATTCTGCGGTCGCTTGTTGAAAACTTTGTGCACACCTTTTGGTTTTTGGGAACAAAACAAGGTTTTTACACAGATCGGGCTGTCTGTAGAATTTCATAAGCATTTTCTTAACAAGGAATCTAGCTGTGGATATAGATATTCCGGATTGGGAAAACATACTTATCCCCATAAACTGTTTTATAAACATCTGTTTAAATGAAATTTAATTGCTGAAAACCCCCGCTTTTTCATGTGCTTACGATTAATAATTGTTTAGTCCACACACTACTAAAGATTTATTCACAAGCTAGTATGCTGTGAATTGTTTAGATATTAATAATAATCCCCGTTTTCCCCCCTGCTACTACAACAACTACTTTATTATATATAGTATAGTAGTAGTTACTCTAACATTCATAACTAACTTAGAATGCCTACCGTGCCTCATTCTCACTCCACTTTTATCAAAGCCCTCAAAGGAGAAGTCTCCAAAAATCCCCCTATTTGGTTAATGCGCCAAGCAGGGAGGTATTTACCTGAATATCGTCAAATACGGAAAACCACTGGTTCTTTCCTTGATCTCTGTTATTCACCAAAATTAGCAGCAGAGGTAACTTTACAACCTATAA
>PBOV01000013.1 GCA_002724505.1 Rhodospirillaceae bacterium
GCCGATAAAGCCACTCGAAACCTTTGGTGTCAATCTACGTTATACTTCGTTTTCAGTATTTATTGGTACAGCCGAAATTATAACAATAGCCTCAGCAAGCGGTGGTTCATCGGTCAAACTAATATCAATTTGTGCTGTCATACCCTTTGGCGTGATCTCATCTAAGCGCTTTGCTGCGCCGCCAGTTAGCGAAAGGATCGGTTTACCACTTTTGAGGTTTGTAATGGCCATATCACGCCAAAATACACCCATACGAATACCAGTCCCCAATGCTTTCGAGCATGCTTCTTTGGCCGCAAACCGTTTAGCGTAACTCTCTAACCTATTGGCACGTCGCTCAGATTTTTCACGTTCAACATTAGTATAAATCCGTTTCAGAAAACGGTCCCCGAAACGATCAAGGACACGCTTAATACGGTTAATATCAATCAGGTCATTACCAATGCCAATAATCATCAAGCGCTACTATCATAAACTATGTCGGCCCGCGAACTGTTCACCAGTGTACGCATTCGGCTGATAATATTTTCGAGACCTCCAAAGATTGCTTCGCCTATAAGAAAATGCCCTATATTCAATTCAACAATTGTTGGGATGGCTGCGATTGGTTCAACTGTTTCAAACCCCAACCCATGGCCAGCATGGCATTCTAGCCCTAGTCGCTCCGCATGGGCAGCTGCCTTGACGATTTTGTCGAGGCTTTTTTCCCTTTCAGGACTGCCGAGCTGTGTATTACAGTAGGTACCAGTGTGGAGTTCTACAACTGGTGCGCCCAGCGCCTTAGCGGCTTCAAGCTGAACTTGATCTGGTTCAACAAACAAAGACAATCGGATACCTGCCGCACCAAGCTGTTCCGCAAAACGGGTCAAACGATTAAAATTTTTGTCCACATTGAGGCCACCCTCTGTTGTTCGCTCTTCACGGTTTTCTGGAACTAAACAGACCGCGGCGGGTAAATGTTTAAGAGCAATCTCTAGCATCTCATCTGTTGCTGCCATTTCAAGATTCAGTGGCAAATCAATCCCATTTCGCAGCAAATCGATATCGCGATCACTTATATGACGACGATCCTCTCTCAGATGGGCCGTAACTCCATCTGCCCCGGCCTTTTCAGCAATTTTTGCCGCGCGCAAAGGGTCGGGGTGCAGCCCACCCCGCGCGTTACGAATTGTAGCAACATGATCAATATTGACGCCAAGACGCAAATATTGGCTGGTCATTTTCTTACCTATTGGTTCAACCCATATAAGGCCCGGGCATTAGTTTCCAGGATTTTATCTGCAACCCCGGGCGCCAGGCGCTTGTCTTCTCTCAAGAGCTTAACAGCCATGACCTCACTAGAAGGATCATGGTGTCCGTAATCGGTTCCGATCACCAAATTATCTTCACCCGCGTATTTAATGATGTAATCTAAGTGGTCAGTATTTTCGCAAGCCACGTACATATTATTCTCTTTTAAAGGATTCTCAAACCAGTCCCAGCCATTTCGACGGAACCGGTCTTCAAGGTCACACAAAACGTAGGGAACCCATTGAGCGCTAACCTCGACAAACCCCCAGCGAACATCAGGAAATCTTCCGGGGATTTTTTTTTCGATCAGCGTGTGAAACGCCCCTACTACTGCTAGTTTAAACTTAGTAAACGACGTATCTGTTTCGAAAAAATCATGATGAAATTCACTACCATTACCAGAATGCATACAGATTGGCATATCAAGTTCTGACGCTATTTCCCAAAGAGGATAAAATACTGGGTCGCCAATAGCTCGATTACATTCGAGCCCCCGCAAAAAGATACCGCAAGCACCGTTATCTTTAGCAAATTTCATTTCGTCCCGGATAAGATTTGGGGAATACATTGGCGGTAAGGCAATCCAGCGCATCCGGCCATTAGCCTTTTTGCTAACGTCTGCAACCCACCGGTTATAGGCACGGGTCAAGGCAAGGTCGGCGTTGATATCGTTAGTTACCGGTCTCAGATACAAAGTCGGATATAATATTTGTATATCAATATCGAGTTCATCCATATGTGCTAGTCGGCCTGGAATATCTTCCATCTCAGCGATAGCACGCGACATTTCAGTACCAACATTACGATCTTTACCCATCGGACGGTTGCCAATCAGCCAATAATTTTGTTGCGTATTTTTTCCGTCATTAGCCTTGAGTTCAGGTCCATGAGTCTGAGTGACTATGTAGGGAGTGTAACGTTTATTTTCATCATCCAAATATGCCCAAGTCTTAGGTGTTTCCAATACATGTGCATCCGAATCAATTGCACCCATTGCATATCTCCCTATTTCTAAATTCCTAACTTATTGAATAACACGCGATACCGAACTTACCATAGAGACGCCGCGCAACGCCGCCATGATATCATTCAAATGCTTGTTGTCATGAACTTCAATATCCAGCAACATTTCCATCAAGTCTCTAGTGCGGCTTGTAATTTTCAAATTCGCGATATTTCCCTGACTATTGGCGACAACCGTTGCGACGCTCGCAAGTCCACCCCTTTGGTTTACTACAACAAGATTTAGGCGCCCTATATGGTTGCTGTCTTCTTTAGCGCTAAGATCCCAGCTTATATCCACCCAACGTTCAGGCATCTCATGGAAGCTCTCAAGACTCTCACAATCGATTATGTGCACGGAAACACCCTTGCCTACCGTTTGAATTCCAACAATACGATCACCGGGTAACGGATGGCAGCAGTTCGAATAGTGTACCGCTACGCCCGGTATTAGGCCATGGATTGGTATAGCGCTTACCATCTTAGATTTCCCGTTCTGGGCTTCGATAGAATTGACTTCGCCTGACAGCCGCTTGAGAGGTTCAGTTGTTTCCCCGTTTATAACTATTTCAGCGACCCTCGTAGCGGTCAGATGACCCCGCCCAACTGCAAGATACAAATCATCAAGATTTTGAACCCCGAGTTGGGTGCTAACCTTTTCAATCGCTTGCTCGCTGTATTGATAACCATTTCTTGCAAAGGCCTTCTCAATCATTGCCTCTCCGAGCTGCTGGTACTCTGCCCGTTCTTTGGTTCTTACAAATCTTCGAATTTTTGCACGTGCCTTTCCCGTAACAACAAAACTCTCCCAGTCTGGCGATGGAACACCGGGCTTTGAGGTCACAATTTCAATCTGGTCACCATTACGTAATTTTGTTTGTAATTGAACTAACCGACCATTGATTTTGGCGCCAATACATGAATTACCAACTTCAGAATGGACTTCATAAGCAAAATCGACAGGCGTCGCGCCGCGGGGCAAAGCGATTAACTCGCCTTTTGGTGTAAAACAAAAAACTTGATCCTGAAACAAATCGAGTTTTGTATTTTCCAGAAATTCATCAGGGTCATCCGCGTGTTCAAGAATATCCAGTAATTCCCTCACCCAACGGTATTCATAAAGCTCAGCCTCACTACCTGGTGTTTCCTTTTTGTATTGCCAGTGTGCAGCAACGCCAAGCTCAGCGACTTGATGCATTTCAGCAGTGCGAATTTGAACCTCGATCCGCCGCTTTTGTGGACCAATAATACCTGTATGAATGGATTGATAACCATTACGTTTAGGCGTTGAGATATAGTCTTTAAAGCGCCCCGGCACACATGAATAAGTTCCGTGAATTATCCCGAGAGTTTGATAACAGGTCATAATATCATCGACGACGATACGAAAGGCCATAATATCAGATAATTGCGCAAACTCGACATTCTGACGCTGCATTTTACGCCATATCGAGTACGGTCTTTTTTCACGACCTGAGAGTTCAGCAACTACGCCCCGTTCTTTTAAAGTGGAGCGCAATTCGGTAGATATTCCATCAATCACCTCAGTTTCAACCGCTTCCGTCCTAAGGAATTCCAATCGCGCTAAAATAGTATTACGAACGTCTAGATGAAGCTCAGCAAAAGCTAAGTCTTCGAGTTCGTCTTTAATTCCCTGCATTCCAATACGTTCTGCAAGTGGGGCATATATCTCCATCGTTTCGCGCGCAATACGGTCGCGTTTTGTGGGTTCCTTAATAAAATGAAGCGTTCGCATATTATGCAAACGGTCAGCCAATTTAACTAATAATACGCGAATATCGCGCGAGGTCGCTAACAACAATTTTCGGAAATTCTCGACTTGTCTTTTATCGGCCGATTGTAATTCAAATTTTGAAAGTTTAGTTACACCATCCACAAGTTGGGCAACGGAATCACCAAACTGAGCTTTAATTTCATCGATTGTCGCCACAGTATCTTCAACGGTATCGTGAAGGAGACCTGTGACAATGGTGTCAGAGTCTAGCTTTAACTCAGTTAAAATACCTGCAACTTCTAGAGGGTGTGAAAAATACGGATCACCAGACTCGCGTCTCTGAGATCCGTGCGCCATCATTGAGAAAACATAGGCACGATTTAGAGCGTCTTCGTTAGCGCTATCATCATAGCACTTAACACGATCAACAAGTTCATACTGACGGATCATGGCACCTTCAGCCAAACCAAAATTTAAATATCCTTGGTCTCAGGAACCTTTTTAAAGATTAGCTCTAAATTGTACAAAAACTTACAAGAGAAATCCTAATCTTCTTTTTTCATATCTTCTTCTGAAATGTCTTTAAACACTTCCTCGGCTGGCTCCGTCGCCACTTTGGATACGTCTCCATCTCCTGCTAGAGCGGCAAGCTCGGCTTCTACCGAAGCAGCAAGTTCTTCTTCCATAGCCAGCAACTCTTCTGCTTCTTCTTCAGGATCATCGGTATCACCGTGATGCTGCAAACCTAAGATTATCTCTTCCTCGAGTTCAGAGACCGTAACTGTTTCATCTGCGATCTCACGCAGCGCAACTACGGGGTTTTTATCATTATCGCGTTCAACCGTTAGTTCTGCACCGACAGACAGCTCACGAGAACGCTGAGCCGCAATCATGACTAGTTCAAAACGATTAGATATTTTCTCTACGCAATCTTCAACAGTAACGCGGGCCATGCGTCACACTCCTTACATTTTTTCCGGGACCCATTTTTCTAGGTCTGAGGGGGCGCAATATATGGGCTAACCATGGTGAAAAGCAAGCATTTCAATTAGTGTTTTAAGTTTATTGCCTTTTATCGCATATAACCCTTTCGCACCGTTGCTCAGCAGATAAATTTCGAATGAGATTAGAAATTGGTTGTTTACTTATTGGATGAACCCAATTTGACGCCAAATCGTAAAATGGCAACAGAACGAATGCCCTCTCCGCCATACGAGGATGGGGTACCCGCAATCCACCCTCTCCCTCTATTTCAATCACTTGATTGTGATATATAAGTAAATCCAAATCGACAGTCCGAGAAGCGTTCTTGACTGATCTAACACGTCCAAACTGTTTCTCCACATCATGGAGTTTTGACAACAGTTCTGTGGCAGGCAAGAGAGTCTCAATCTCCGCGACAGCGTTTAAGTAATCTGGCTCATCGGTAATTGGCATTGGAGCACTGCGGTACCATGGTGAACACCTCAGCACTCTGCAAAGGTTAGAATCAATAAATTGGAGTGTCTGTTTCAACGTTCTCATAGTGGAACCGAATTTTTCGCTGGGTAAATTTCCTCCAATTCCAATAAAGATCATTTTTTTACTTTTTTTTCGTGTAGCCTTGTCATTAGGAGCTAACCGTCTTATTTTTGAGACACTAAATATTTTACTTATAAAATGCTAAGCGATGGAAATAATAGCATTACTATAAATAAAAAATAGCTGCCTATAAGATGAACGCTAAAAAGTGCATTAAGGCGTACGATCATTAATTTAGTTAGATAAAATAAAGAGTACGGCCAATGAACATTTATTCTCAGGAAAAGATTGGGTTATTCATAGATGGTTCTAACCTTTACGCGACAGCGCGCGCACTAGGTTTTGATATCGATTACAAAAGGCTTCTTGAACTTTTTTCATCGAAGGGCCAGCTGGTCAGAGCATATTATTATACTGCAATAACGGAAGATCAGGAATATATGCCCATACGTCCCCTAGTAGATTGGCTAGATTATAATGGGTACACCATGATCACCAAGCCAACTAAGGAGTTTACGGATACTATGGGTCGGCGAAAGATAAAGGGTAATATGGATATGGAGCTAGCTATCGATGTCTTAGAAATGGCTGAACATATCGACCACGCTATCCTCTTTTCGGGTGACGGGGATTTTCGACGCCTCGTAGAGGCAGTGCAGCGGCGTGGTGTTCGTGTCACCATAGTAAGTACTTTTCAATCTTCTCCACCGATGGTTGCCGACGAGCTACGCCGACAAGCAGATACTTTTGTCGAACTAAACGATCTTGCATCAAAGATCTCTCGCAGAGGAGATAATTTTCTATTACCAAACAGTATAATTAAACACTCGAACCCTGAAGCAGAACAACCGCCTGTATAGGAAGAGGGAGAGATAAGAGAGACAGCGTAGAACAACTTTGAAAGTTACTGCTATGTTACCTTCGCTCTCTCTTCCTAAAAGTGATTGCCGAATTTGCGATCGGTTAGCAGAATTCCGGGATGCTAATCGCGAAAAATTCCCCGATTGGCACAACGGAGCGGTCACCCCATTTGGTGGTCTTGACTCCCAATTACTTATCGTTGGTTTGGCACCAGGACTAAGGGGCGCAAACCGCACTGGGCGGCCTTTTACAGGAGATTATGCTGGCAACCTACTATTCGACACGTTGGGCAAATTCAACTTCGCAAAGGGAATTTACTCTTCACATGCCAAGGATGGATTTGAACTCATCGATTGCCGAATCACCAACGGAGTTCGTTGTGTGCCACCACAAAATAAACCAGTCGGCGCAGAAATCAATTCCTGTCGTCCATTCCTTACAGCAGAGATCAGCGCGATGCCAAATCTGAAATGCATCTTAACCCTCGGTGGCATTGCCCATAATACGGTATTGCGTGCACTCACCCAAAAGGTATCCGCATGGAAGTTTGCCCATGACGCTGTACATTTATTGCCTGACTTGCCAGTACTAGTGAATAGCTATCATTGCTCACGCTATAACACCAATACCGGCCGCCTAACCGAGGTAATGTTCCACAATGTATTCAAGTCAATTAGAAAAATAGTTTAGTTCAAATCTAACAACACCTCATTGGGATGCGTTACTGCATCAGGCTCTAAATAGATCTTTCGTATATTTCCATCTGGACCAATTAGCACTGACAAACGTGTTGCTCGTTCTTGGTACGCACTTAGGGCAGCACCATAGGCCATAGCCACCGAACGAGTTTCATCACACAAAAGGTGCGAATTGAAACCTACTTCGCCACTCCATCTTTTAAGCTCATTTATAGAGCTGAAGGTTATACCAAGAAGTTGGGTGTTCTTTTCTTTGAAGTTATAGATTCGGTCACGGAACCCACTTATTTCACGCGTTCAATTGCCGCCGAATGCCCTTGGAACAAACCAAATAAGAACATTTTTTCCTGTAAAATCAGAAAGGCTTATGTCTTTTCCGTCTTGATTAGGCAGTGTAAAGCACGGCGCCTCACTTCCGATTTCAATTGGAGCCATAATTTCATAATCCTATTAAAAATTAAAAACAGTGTTAGTTCATTATAAATCTATCATTTGTAACAATGGAAGTTATTAAAAATTTCCGGTAATATCGCTCCTTCCAGGAGGCCTCATAGTGTTACTTTCCGCATTCATTTTGTCTCGGATTTTACGTTGATTGATAATTTGACTGGAAAGCGCTCCTAGCACTTTCCTGGGATGCAAGTTGGAAATTTAATCCCCCATTTAATAGTCACGCTGTGCCGAGATATTTTTTGCGTTCTAAAGCAAAGCTTCAAAATTCGCAGAGGCAACTATATCAGGTAATTTTTATATTTTTGAAAGAAGTTAACCCTTTTCCCTCATGACCCGGGCTTTCTGGCGATCCCAGTCTTTTTTCTTTTCAGACTCACGCTTGTCATAGGCGCGTTTACCTTTGGCTAGGCCGAGTTCAAGCTTAGCCATACCTCGTTGATTAAAATAGAGTTTGAGGGGTACTAATGTCATACCCTCGCGTTGAATTGAACCAATTAACCGCCCCATCTGCCGACGGTGTAAGAGCAGTTTTCTGGGCCTCCGTGGTTCATGGTTAAATTGCCCCGCCTGTTTGTACTCGGGGATATAGCTGTTAATGAGAAAAAGTTCTCCACCTTGCTCTGTGGCATAGGATTCGGAAATCGTCGCTCGGCCTTCCCGCAAGGATTTTACCTCGCTACCATACAGGACAATTCCGACCTCAAGACTATCCTCTATTGAATAGTTATGGCGTGCCTTCCGATTTTGCGCGGCTACGCGCACGGCATTAACGTCGCTAACCATCGTACCTAGTTGAAAAGTCCAGCGGACCTCATGGACTCCTCAACGACCTTTTTACTCGTGCCCGCAATTGGCGCCAATGGCAGACGGGTGTCCGCCTCACATTTTTTCAATAAGCTTGCTCCATATTTGACCGGCCCAGGGTTTGACTCGCAAAACAGGTTGGTATGGAGCGGCATAAGCCGCTCATTCAATGTCTGCGCACCGGCTAAATCCCCTTCGCGCCAAGCCCTATGAAAGTCTGACATCTCTTTAGGTGCAATATTTGCCGTAACAGAAATACATCCAACACCACCCTGCGCCAAAAACCCAATTTGTGTCCCGTCTTCACCGGAGAGCTGAATAAAATCCGGCCCTATCATATTTTTTTGCAATGTCGCTCGACCCACGTCATTGGTCGCATCCTTTACGCCTGCAATATTGGGCAACTCCGCTAAACGTGCCATTGTGTCCACAGACATGTCTACGATACAGCGCCCCGGGATATTATATATGATGATAGGCAGTTCTACAGCATCGTTGATCGCTTTATAGTGAAGGTACATTCCTTCCTGGGTTGGTTTATTATAATAGGGAGTTACGATTAAAGCCGCGTCAGCGCCCGCTTCCTTTGCGTGCCTGGTCAACATTATAGCTTCATCGGTTGAATTGGACCCTGCTCCAGCAATGACTGGAACTCTGCCCTTCGCCACATCAGTACAGATCTCGACAACACGTTTATGTTCGTCGTGACTCAGGGTTGGGGACTCCCCAGTTGTCCCACACGGCACGACGCCATCGGTACCCTGCTTGATTTGCCAATCGATAAATTGCTCATATGATTTTTCGTCTACACTGCCATTAGCAAAGGGCGTAATGAGTGCACAAATAGATCCGTGGAACATCGATCTCCCCGTAATTTTGTGTTTTTCAGCTTAAATAACTGAAGTATTACTGAAACACGAGAGTAAACTGGTAGGCGAGACAGGACAAGCATTTGAAACTACGGTGCAATGCGAAACAAAAACCCTCATTAATAGATAAGACTTGTCAAGAGACTAGAAGAAGATTCTTTTTTAACTAGGAAATAAGACTGATACAAATATGAACACCCAAGAGACGTTAATTTGTCATAGGAGTATCATTGCAGCGGCCGAACGATTGGACGGAAAAGTAAGAAAGACGCCCCTAATTGAGTCCATTCATGCAAACCACCTCTGTGGCGCTCGAGTATTTCTAAAAGCCGAAACCCTTCAGCACTGTGGGTCATTTAAATTTCGTGGTGCTTACAACTTCGTTTGCCAGCTCTCCAAAGAACAAAAAAGCCAAGGTTTAGTTGCCTACTCTTCTGGTAACCATGCACAGGCAGTTGCAAAGGTTGCAAATTTAAATGGCATTAGCGCCACTATTGTTATGCCCAAAGATGCTCCAGAAATTAAAATCAAAGCGACAAAAGACTTTGGCGCGAATCTCGTATTATATGATCGAAATACAGAATCTCGGGAAACTATCGCAGCTGAAATTGTATCAAGATTAGGGGGCACACTAGTGCCACCTTATGACCATCCAGATACCATTGCCGGACAGGGAACAGTGGGGTTAGAAATAATAGAACAACTAGACCTGCAGGGTTGTAAGCCAGACATCGTTATAGTTCCGTGCAGCGGCGGCGGACTTGTTGCCGGCATCGCGATTATTATAAAACATGCGTTTCCTAAGGCAGAAGTTTACGCCGTAGAGCCTGAAGGATTTGACGACACAAGAAGATCGCTTCTAAGTGGTAAATTTGAAAGAATCAAAGAAAACCAAAAATCAATTTGCGATGCCTTGCTTGTACCTACACCGGGTCAAATTACCTTTCCAATCAATAAAAGTCTTTTAAGTGGTGGAATTACTGTTACTGATAAGATGGTAGAGAGAGCCATGGCCTTTGCTTTTCTGCATGAGAAACTAGTTTTAGAGCCAGGAGGGGCTGCAGCATTGGCGGCGATATTTAATCACAGACAACTCGTTAAAGGTAAAACTGCTATTGCTATTCTTTCAGGTGGTAATGTTGATCCACGCACTTTTGAAATGGCAATCAAACAAAATTAATTAGTTGTTGACCTTTTTAGGGATCAATTTGGAATTTATCCCTTACACCCTCCGCCCAACTTAACCCATGGCCTGGAAGATCAGAGGGACTAATTTGCCCTTGCTCATCCATATCTACTGGTGAATCAAAAAGGGGTTCAAGAAGAGGAAAATGCTCCAGCCATTTCACAGCGGGGGCCGCCGCTGCCACATGAACGAATAAAGCAGGGAGGAAATGCGGGGCGACGACTAAACCAAAATAATTCGCGACAGTAGCTACGCGCATGGTTTCTGTAATTCCTCCTATCATGGCGAGATCAGGTTGCACGACCGCGCAACATCTTGAATCAAAGAAAGGGCCAAACTCAGCTAACCCCTGACAATGCTCACCCGTTGCTAATGGCACAGGTGACATTGATGCTAGTGAAACGTAACCTCCAATGTCATCTGCACAAAGGGGTTCCTCCAGCCAAGTTAGGTTGTACTCTGCACAAGCATTAGCAAGTCTCGTAGCCGAGAGGAGGTCGCACTTCTCATTGGCGTCTCCCATAATACTAATATGCTCTGGAACGGCTTCAGAAACGGCTTTGAGTCGTTCAATATCCGCGCTATTGCCTGCGAAACGGAGTTTTACAGCGGAACACCCTTGCTCTACATATGACAAGGCTTGCTGAACTGCTTCTTCGGGAACCTGCGCCGGTCCAAATCCACCACTACCATAAACGGGGATGGCTCGAGGCGCACCACCAAGGGACTCTGCTAACGTCAGATCTTGGCTTTTCGCCCATAAATCCCATGAAGCAACATCTATCGCAGCTATCGCAATATAACCCGTACCGCGACCGAGCCGATTTAGCGAAGCAGACAAGCGGGCCCATAACGATGCGGGTGGAATTTGTTTTTTTCCTTCTACAAAATCCTTTAAAAGACGAATAGTCGTCACTAGAACTGCTTCACCACCGCCGCCCAGCACGTAACTAAAACCCATACCCGTCTCTCCGGTAGACGATTTTAGTTCGACTACAATAAGGTCTACCTCAGTAACACCCGATCCCCCAGTCGCGCCCGGTAACGGGTAACGCCAAAGCTCTGCCTTAGCGGTTTCTATAATTCCGGCTATCATTGAACGCGGCTCCTTACTGCCTCAATTTCGATAAATTTCAATTTCCACCGCATCACCATCTTCAAGGGAAAGTGTCTCCCTTACGTTTACAGAAGCCACAAGTTCCAACTGATCAGCTGGGTATTCTTTGACTTCTGGTAAAACTATAGCAGCGTTAATCCTTCCACCAATTTTGGCTTTATAACATAGCGAATTACACCAGTCAGGATTAGGGGGTCGAAGTGATTTTTCTGGCGACGCCTTTAAACGTTTCCATGTCTTCAAATCCTTTTTCGATGATAAAACTACATTAACGGTCCCGGGAAAAGGGTCACAACCAAGCAGCTCACTGAACGCTAACTTAACCCATTTTATTTCAGTAAATCCGGTAGCCTTACCCAGACCTGTAACAATTTTACCAGTTAAAAATTCGCTTCGCATTTAAACCGTTCCAAGTTTATCTTTTATAAAATTAATTTAAGCCATGAATGAATTATTATACTACCCCAACGAGATTTGGACCTTCAATATGACTTTAGCCGCGTTGGTCGCGGTTCCTGGCGGCCTTATACAAGGCTATGCAGGTTTTGGGGGGCGCTGATTTCTCTACCGTTTTTTGTGTTGTTATTTGGACCTGTAACAGGATTTGCCATGATTCTTATCGTCATGTTCCTAATTCAGGCGTCACTTATCCCAAAAGCGGCCCCTAAGGCTGATTGGAAGGAAATATGTCCACTCGCCGGAGCCAGTGCAATTACCATGAGCCTTGGTATTCTTTTTCTAGTAACGGCTGACCCAACTTTCATTAAGAAGGGGATGGGGGTTTTTATTATATTAATTGCTCTCTTCATGATATCGGGCTGGAGCTATAAGGGTAAAAAACGATATTTAGTTGGAATAACAACAGGCGCAATTGCAGGTGGAATTACCGGTGGCTTCGGCGTCGCCGCCTTTCCTCTCAGCGGACTCTATTTTCATAGCTCATCTTCGAGACAAGAAACCATTCGAGGCAATGTCCTTATGGCGCTTGCCAGCAACCTTGTCATCGCCATAGTTGGTCTTTCCATCCAAGGTATTTACCAACCAACCTTAATTACAAGAGCTCTCGTTATTGCACCCATTTTTGTTTGCAGCGCATTTTTAGGCCAGTTTTTATTTAACTACGCGCCGGTGAATTGGTTCAAGCCAGTCATCTATACCATATTAATTTTAAGCGCTATTACCTTATTAATAACTTAATTTCGATTATCTAGTAATGCGTCGAACCACTAATATTTTAGCTTTTGCTGCGGTCATCTTTTTAGGTTTTTAGGTGCTTATTTTAAGCAATGGGCCGTAAAATTTTGAAAATTATCTCGCAGTGGTATTTTATATAAATGGACGGCCCGGGATTTTTTCTCCCGCCTCCTCGTGATACCGCCGGGAATTTTAGTATTTATGAGAATGGGGCTCCTTATTTATAGAAAATATGGTAGTTTTTCTCTGAGTAATAATAAGAAAGATTTAAAACTTTTTGGTACAATATTGTTACAAAATAACAGTCAGGAAAATAAAATAAATTTATACTTTATTTTTTATCAATAGGTTAGCGGGTGTAGCTCAGTGGTAGAGCACGAGCTTCCCAAGCTCGGTGTCGAGGGTTCGATTCCCTCTACCCGCTCCAACTTATTAAAAATATTGCCAAAATTTTGCTGCGGATTGCTCTAAAGATCAACTTTGAGATTTTCTTCAGCAATATTCAATCAAACGCTCCCAAATTATCTCATAATTTTGATATGAGAATTTAACATTTAGTCAATGGGTTAGTTTTTTGGCACCAAACCTAATCACGCGTTGGAGTTTTAAAAATACAACCTTTAAAGTGGTCAAATAATTTTATTAGTCCGCAATTTTTCTATTGCTGCCTCGTCCATGCCAAGCTCTTCGCGCAACACATCCTCTGTATGACTACCCAAAACTGGCGGGGAGTGTCGGTATGTAACTGGGGTAGCAGAAAGCCGCAGAGGGCTCGCCACCAAGGGAATTTCCCGACCGGCAAGCGCCTCATGTGGCATGTTAATAACCATCCCCCTATCCCGGATATGAGGGTCAGCGAAAACCTGTTCCACGGTGTTGATCGGACCACATCCGATGGTCAGTTTTTCTAACTCAGACAACCACTCTTGCGATGATTTAGAGACCAGTACCGGCTCCATTGCCTCAATCAGTAGTTCGCGGTTTTGCACTCGAGCACCGTTCGTGGCAAATCGTTCATCTTCTGCTAGCTCTATGCAATCTGCGAATTCACAAAACCGGCGAAATTGTAGGTCGTTACCGATAGTCAACATTATATGTCCATCCGCNGTAGCGAANACNTGATAGGGAACAATATTAGGGTGTCCATTTCCGAGACGCCTCGGATTTTCGCCGCCAATCAAATANTTCATGGCTTGTATAGAAAGCCAAGCAGCCTGNGTGTCTAACATCCCAATGTCGATATACTGNCCTTCACCATTTATTTCTCGAGANCTCAGAGCGGCACAGATTGCCACCGTCGCATACATACCCGCCATNATATCGGCGATCGGAACGCCGGCCTTCATCGGCTCCCCATCTGGGTCGCCTGTCACACTCATAATGCCGCCCATCGCTTGAATAAGTGGGTCGTACCCGGGACGCTCTGCGTATGGGCCTGTTTGTCCAAATCCCGTAATCGAGCAATATACCAAACCGGGATTAATTTCTTTAAGGTCATCATAACCAAGTCCGTAACGCGCGAGNTTACCAAGCTTGAAATTTTCAACTAAAACATCGGCCTTATCTGCAATTTTTTTTATCAGCGCTTGCCCTTCCAATTTTGATATATCGATGGCNACAGATTTTTTATTACGATTTGCACCNATAAAATATGCACTCTCGATCGTATCCTTCCCTTCATCATCCTTCAGAAAGGGAGGACCAAAACGTCGGGTATCATCGCCTCCACCAGGACGTTCAACCTTAATTATTTCCGCGCCAAGGTCACCCAAGGTTTGGGTNCAAAATGGTCCGGCTAAAATCCGTGTAAGGTCTAGTATCTTTATCCCATCAAGGGCGCCTTTTTGATCCATCATTGTCATTCCTGCGCTTGTTCGTACAATTTCTATTGCTGGTCATACGGCAAGCTATCGACCAGGAAAACCCCGTAATAGCGTTGACAGGTGCATTTCCCTAACCCACCTTAAATTCCAAAAAAANATATGGAGTTGAACAATGGATAAAGTTGAGGCNAAGCTTCAAGAAATGGGACATTGTCTGCCTAAACCATTTGCCTACCCAAGCCCTAATCGAACCGGCTGCATTCTCACTGGAAACCTACTCTATCTCTCGGGCCATCCGCCACCCGCAGATTTCGGTGTCATGGTTCATGGTAAAGTCGGCAGCACTGTTCCTGAGGCCGAAGCAGTCGCGTCTGCCCAAGCTACAGCTCTATGCATGCTTTCATCAGCCAAANACAAACTTGGCTCCCTAGAGCGGGTGTCACGAGTGGTGAAAATCAACGGTATGGTAAATTCCGCCCCAGGCTTTCAAAGGCAGTTCGCCGTTATTGATGGCGCCTCAAACCTATTTTATGACCTATTCGGCCCTGAGGCTGGTCAACATGCGCGGAGCGCCGTAGGNATGTTTGAACTGCCCCGCCAATTTTGTATGGAAATAGAAGGTATCTTTGAAATCTTTGATTAATTCGGAGAAACAACAACCTCGTGTCGTTGCTCTCCNAAGCCATCAATTCCCATCTCGATAATGTCACCNACTTGNAACCATTTCGGTGGGTCAAAGCCCGCAGCAACTCCATGAGGNGAACCGGTCGTTAGAACGTCTCCAGGATTAAGAGACATAAATTCACTTACGTATGAAATTAGTCGGGCAACCCCAAACACCATATCAGAGGTGTTTCCATTTTGACGGTCTTCGCCATTGACCCGCGTCCAAATGCGTTTGGNCTGGGGGTCACCGAATTCATCCGCAGTAACCAACCACGGCCCCAATGGACCAAATGTATCGGCGCTCTTACCTTTCGTAGTGCCGCCAGATCTTTCGCGTTGGAAGGCGCGCTCGGAACCATCGTTCATTATTGCATAGCCCGCGACATGATTTAGTGCATCTTCTTCAGAAACATTAATAGCCGTTGAACCAATCAAAGCCGCCATCTCNACTTCATAATCAAACTTCGTCGACGTTTTAGGCTTAATCATTGGATCATTGGGGCCCGTAAGTGAACTAATAGCCTTAATGAAAATTACGGGTTCTTCTGGCGGAGTGTAGCCCATCTCCAAAATGTGGTTCATATAATTCTGACCAATAGCAACAATTTTCGGAATGCCCGCTACAGGAAAACCAAATCGCGGACTATCGTCGACCCTTGGCATCGAACTAAATTCTAGCGCTTCTATTTCCGCTAAGCCGTCAGGCGTTATGGTCTCCGCGTTGATATCCGTCACCACACCTGACAAGTCTCTCAAGACCCCCTGCTCATCAATTAGCCCAGGTTTCTCGAAACCTACATCGCCATACCGTACCAATTTCATTTTGACCCTCTAAATTTCTCTGCAACCTTTTGATGCCCTACCTCCGTTATTGCAGTAGGATACACCTATGGCAAAGGCCAAAATGATTTATTCGGCCAAAGTGCATTGCAGAGAACCNCTCTCAATGTTGGNCCCGTATTTACNTTGGGGATGATTTAATGGCAAAGNATAGTAAAACGGTTGCCAGTACCTGCTGGGAATGTAGCACCCATTGCGGNGGTCTTTTCACCACTGAGAATGGNCGGGTAACTAAAATTGCTCCTAACCCGGATCACCCCGCATCCCAGGGTGCTTTTTGTATCAAAGGATTCCGCGGGCTACCTGAACTTACCTATCACCCAGACCGCGTTTTACATCCAATGCGTCGCAAAGGTCAGCGCGGTGGGGGCCAATGGCAAAAAATCACATGGGATGATGCACTAGATGAAATGTGCAACAACTTCTTAAAGGTCCAGAAGGAATACGGGCGATTATCACTTTGCGGGGCTGTGAGTAACGCGCATTTTAGCCGGGGTGTATCTCTCGCTCTTTTGATGCGCGCTTTTGGTTCGCCCAATTGGATGATGAACCAAGATTTATGCGGTGGTTGCCGAGCGTTATCAGACAAGTTGACGGGCCTCACCATGGGTAACGGTGAGGATATCGACCATACCCGCTGCGCGCTTATTGTCGGCCGAAATCCTTCAGCCGCCGACCCTACTCAATGGCTTGCCCTAAAGCGTGCTCAAAAAAAGGGGGCGAAAATTATCACAATCGACCCGGCTCGCACCAAAGCTGCCGAAATCGCCGATCTTTGGCTACAACCAAAACTTGGGACGGATGCTTCCATTGCGCTTGCAATGATAAATTGGATGATAAACAACAACCGATACAACCAGGAGGTAGTTGAAAAGTGGTGTCATGGGTTCGAGAAACTTGCTGACCGCGCTAAAAAATACACTCCTGAATACGCCGCCGACATTAGTGGGGTCTCGGCAAATGATATCGTTACGGCTGCCAAGTGGTATGCAAATGGTCCCTCATCCTTCGTCAGCGGTCATGGTATTGATGCTTTTAGCGCTGGGGTCCAGACATACAGGGCCTTTCATGCCCTTGTGGCAATTAGTGGAAATCTAGACCGAGTTGGCGGCAACCGGAGAGTAAAGAAACCAGTGGGCTTCACAAACTATATCGAGTTGCTCCACAAACCAGAATTTCGCCTGCCACGCAATATCGAAGAAAGGACTATTGGCGCCGACCGGTTTCCGCTTTGGGCCGGACCAAATGGCTGGCAAACAGCATGCCACAACCCATCGGTTATTAACGCCATTCTAACTGACAAACCGTACCCTGTTCGCGCGATGTATGTCACCGGTGTAAATATCGTCGTTACCTACCCAAACACGCAAAAAACAATTAAAGCCCTTGGGTTACTCGACTATTTGTGTGTGGCCACCCACATGATGACGCCAACGGCGGAGTTTGCTGATTTAGTCTTACCTAAGACTACAGGTCTAGAGGATGAAGAAATATCACTCGAGGCCAATGGCCCCTGCCTAAGTGTTATTCAACCTTCACACCCGCCAATGGGAGAAGCGCGCAGCGACTTCTGGATTGCTGGTGAACTAATCAAACGTTTGGAAGCGCGGGGCCATAAAGAATCAAGAAAGTTCTTCCCTTGGCACACTAAGCGCCAATTTAACGAGTTTTTACTTGGCGATAGTGCTATCAAAATCGAGGGGCTTCTAGAAAAAGGTTACGCCGATTACGATTTTGATCTCGGTAAATTTTCGCAGGACGGCTTTAAAACTCCCACAGGTAAAATAGAACTTTATTCAGAGACCCTTGCCGGTATGGGGCTAGATCCGCTACCTGACTATGTACCGACGGCAGGAGCCAACGTTGGAAAAAAAACTAGGTACAACTACCCTCTATTACTCCTGACCGGCGCTCGCGAGAAATCCTATCACCATTCTCGTTTCAGAGATCAGGGTTGGGCACGCAAGGTAGCACCCGACCCCTGGTTACAACTGCACCCCGAAACAGCGGAGAAATTAGGCGTCAAAACTGATGACTGGGTTTTAGTTGAGACAGCCGAACATCCCGGAAGCTGTCGTCTGAAAGTCAGAGTTACTGATAAGACTTTGAAAGAGGTGGCCCGCACAGGGATGGGCTGGTGGTATCCTGAAGCTGAGGGTCCAGAACATGGTGCACTAGATGTAAATGTTAACGCAGCTCTCAGTTACGACGGACCCAAAGATCCAGTAACAGGTTCATCGGACATACGCGGTATCCCCTGCCGCATACGATCGACCAACAAAACCGCGATAACGTAATGCGTTTTTAGCACATTAACCCAAATGCTTATCGCTAAGAGGGCTCAAAATGAAAGACATCAGGTCAAATACTAAAATAATTTTAGAGCTATTTATATAGCAGCGAAGGTGTTTCTCCGGTCACGTCCAAAAGACAGTTCGGTTTATGTTGGAGTTTAATTAAAATAATGCAAAAGCTTACCTAAACAATTTGGTTAGCACGACCCCCAAACTTAAAGCGCTCTATCAGGACTCGGTCATAGAGACCGTTCATGTAAAACGGTTCGTTAGCCATAAAGTTATCTACTTGGGCTCGGCTAGGAAGGGCAATCAGGTTTGCGCTGCCAGTCCATTTCTCGCCGGCATCATCTAATACAGCGCCGCGTGTTATAAAATTGTTCTCATCATAAGCTGAAAAATAATTACGATGCAGTTCGAGCAGCTCATCACGACGGCTACTGGCATTCGGCCGCCCAAAGCCTCTTATATACCAATAAGATTGCCCCTCCTCCCGTGGAAAGTCTATCTGACATCTCTCCAGAGCCTTGTGCCAGCAGGAAATCGCAACCTTTTTGTATACACCATTTTGGTTGAGGGGTTCGTTATCAATGAAATAGCGAACCGTCTCCCAATCATCGAATTCGACAAAAATAACGCTGGAGAGGTAGGTCTCCATATCATCTGTAAGAGTTGCGCCACGCGCCACAAAATGATCCTTATGAGATTCAAAATATTCCCAATGTGCTTCGCGGTATCGGGCGCGCCGCTCCGGATACTCTGGGTTATCAATAAGTTGAATATGAAAATGCATTTTTCTTAGATCTAGCCTACCTTATAAGTTGATAACTCAGGCGGCACGACACCATTCTCCGATCTTGGTGTACCTTCAGGCACCCAGTCATAGGGAATGGGTTGGGCTCTATACATCCAATTTCTTTTCCCCTTAAACATCCAAGTCACCAAATTGACATCCTCGTCGTCATCTGCCTCTGGGCCGACAAAGTTGGGATTAATATACTCCCACACAATCTCTCCCTCCGGTGTAACCTGAAAAATCCGTCCATGAATAGTCTCACAGATGAGTGTATTTCCATTTGGTAGACGCCGAACGCCGCCCATAAAATAGCTGAAAAATGTCCATACCTGTTCACCGGATGAAGACGCGTCATATTGCCAGACAATATCCCGCGTAATTGGATCTATTTCCAGTATACGCGTCGCTTGCCACAAAAAATGGTAAACCGGCGGCCAACCCGAGTAACCCCCATTATCGAATAGTAAGATATTTCCTGCCCCGGGATACCCGTCAGGAATTAAATGTGCATCATGCTGACCCGCTGTCTGATCCAAAGGACGCGGGATTTTCCCTACGAATGTGCGTTTCGACATATCCTGAGAGGACGGGTAGTTGGGACCAGACAGCCAGACGACGTTGCCACTAGCCTTTTCAATAATAGCTATGAAATTACCATCCCTGGAATCGATTATCAGATTGTCTGGATGAAAACGACTGTCTCCCTCCCTATACCACTTATTTGGGCCAAGAGGGTGCATGTTATTAAGTGCAAGAAGGCCGGTTCGCCTATTTCTGACTTTAGGATCCAATAAAAGGCTGACATCTTTCTCGGAAATTCCCAGTTGCTCACGATGATCAACGGCACTCCACTGCCATACGATCTTTCCATCAGGGCTAATTTCATAGATGTTTTGGTCGCGCACCGGCTCGTCAGAAATTTCCAGCACAACCCGAGAATAATAGCCGAGTACAAGCGTATTACCGTTTGGCAAGCGTGCCAGATCATGATCCTGCCCCGCCTTTCCCCCAGGCGCTTGGTTACCCCACTCCCAAACGATATTACCATCCCAGTCGAGTTCTATGACTGTTTCGTTCGCGAATGGGTTTGGTTCCTTTTGCCCAAGGACATGGCCTTTTTTTCCGTCCGCGTCTGCCGGATCAATCATCTCGACAGGCCAGCCGGAATATGGCCAGGTATGAACTGTATTCCCCTCCATATCAATCAACTGCGCCTTGCCATCTCGGCCGTCGAATAGAATGAAGCTATTGTAGGTTTTTTTCGGATTATAAATCGTGACGCCCGTGGGAAAGACTGATGGTGGCATTGTTCACTCCCTGCCTTTTTTGATAAGCAAGAAAACCACAAATTTGATGTGATGTCTTCTTTCCAAAGTCAAACAAGGTTAGCCAAAACCACGAAATAAGGCTCAGTTACCAAGATAAAAGTTTACCTACGTTTGCACAAAAGTCCCGTCATCAATTAGAACTAAAACTCTTTTAACAACCTGCCGAATCCTTCGACTCGATCATTTATATCCGTTTTCCTCATTGCCTCCCAAGCAATCGCCTGTAGCGATGTCATGACATTAATCCCGAACTCTTCTTCCAGGGGCTGGATAGCGTCAATGACCGTCCAATGTGGACATGCAAAATATAAGGTATCTGCTCCAGGGCTAGCTTCCACTGCGGCCCTACCCCATTCCAAAGCACGGTTCGGTGGTAACGTACCCAGGTCAATAAGACTTGAACCGCCCGCATATACTCCAGTCGTCTCTAACCCAAAAAAATTTTTCATGTGATCCGCATGGCGTGGGCTTTGATCTTCTAAGAACGGGTGAACTACGCAAACTTTTTCCGACCCCAGCGCCGAAAAAGCATTCGCTTGCGCAAGGGCGGAACAAGACATCTTAACACCAATTTCTCTTTCCAAATTTCTTATCAATGTGTCGACATTATCATTTCCCCTAGCAATGTTTATTGGCAGTCCACCCAGTAAAACGAGATTAGCCCCTGCCCGTGCCATCGTATGCGCTGATTTGATTGAGATTTGATAGCACTTTTCTACATCTTCTTGAGAGCGGTTACCCAGGGGCAATGTAATCATCATCAACGATACCCCGTCAGCAACAATACGATACCAATCTATTGGATAGATTTCAGTTGTAACTGCAGCCACCGTATAGCCAATACGTGCCCGGTGGCCGAGTATTGTTTCTCCATCCATCACTTCGCCTCCTTATAACGCCATAATATTAATTGTTTCTTTTTACGAGCGAACGTCAACGGATCTATCAATGGGATGGAAAGTTCGACATAGTTGGCAGTAACACATTTTTTGACGCAAACTTGGAGTATTAAAGATTATTAATTTTGGCAGCTTACTTACAGTCGCGGCACAACGTGCACCGCAAAAGGAAGCCCTTGTTTGCGGAATAGAACGACTAAACTTTGAGACGCTTGAATTTCGTGCCAATCAACTAGCAAATGGGTTTATTGACCTCGGTCTTTCGCCGGGGGCGCGTGTCGTTCTCCACATGCCAAACTGCATTGATGCTGCTATAGCAATGGTAGCGATCGCAAAGGCAGGCGGTATTATTGTGCCTGTAAACAATAGATTAGCGCTACCAGAAATTCTCTATATCCTGGAAGATGCTAATCCCTTCGCTATCATCTATACTCCAGATTCCCGACCCGTAATTGCCCAAACTCATATATCTCCAAAGATTATTAAAATTATATCGGGTAGCCCCATTGAGGGTGAGTCAGGAATCAATGCATTAATGTCGGCGAAGAGTGTCAAGCCACCGCCTTTTCCAGAAACCGGTTCGGATGACGCCCTACTCTGCTACACCTCCGGCACCACCGGTCACCCCAAGGGCGTTATATCTACCCATCGCAACATAGTCGTTGGACAATGCTGGCTTGGTGCGCTTGAGTGGCAACTATCTAACAAGGACCGGATGCTCTGTGTCACGCCAATGGCCCACCGGATCGGGATTGCACGCCTCGCTGGTAGCTTTTCCACTGGATCAACCTTAATCTTACAAAATTTGTTTGACCCTTCAGAAACTATCAAATTGATTGAGGCAGAGGGGGTCACTCATGTCGGCGTCGTGCCAACGATCGTCCGGATGTTATTACCCTGCATCGAGAACAACCCAGAAGCCTGTAGATCTCTTATCGGGATGTTAGCAACCGGAGAGGCATTTCCAACTTCACTAAAAGAAAGATTGTCAGCGGCATTACCCCAACTGCGCCTTTATAGTTTTTACTCTCAAACGGAGGCAGGGCTAGTCAGTTGCCTTAAGCCAGAAGAACAGACTAGCCGACCGAGCTCCATTGGTTTGCCAGCAAGTGGTGTTGAAGTCAGGCTTGTGGACCAAAACCTGAAAGATGTCGAGTTAGGTAAGCCTGGTGAGATTTTAGTGCGTTGTGGAGCACCCGGTGAGGTTACGGTTATGCGAAAATATTTTAAACGTCCTGAGGATGACGCCACCGTCTTCGTTGATGGGTGGCTGCGTACCGGAGACTTGGCAAGACGCGATGAGGACGGCTATCTCTACTTTGTCGACCGCCTCAAAGATATGATAATTAGTGGGGGTCTCAATATATACTCGAGAGAGGTCGAGGATGCTTTAATAAGCCACGCTGCCGTTAAGGAAGCAGCTGTTATTGGGGTCCCTGACCCTAAGTTCGGCGAAGCGGTAATGGCATTCGTAATTTGCCAAAAGTCTATAGAATTACCGTCTGAGGCCGATTTGATCTCGCACTGCAGGAAATTCACCGCAAGTTACAAAAAGCCACGCCATATTCGCTTTGTTGATCAGCTCCCACGAAACAGTGCTGGGAAAGTTGCAAAAGGCGAGCTTCGCAAATTAAGGGACAATATTTAAATTTTTAAAGGGACTAGATCCAACCCCCGAGATATTCCTGTCTTACCTGTTTCCAGATCAAACATGATTTGATCATAGCTGCCAGGCTTGGTCGTGCGTACTGTGATCGCTACCGACCTCGGACTGTTACCATTTTCCGCATGAGGGATGTGTGGAGGCACTACATCAACAGTTCCCATTGGCGCTTCCGATCGAACTTTCAGCCTCAGCTTTGCATAGCCTGGCTGACTTCCGTCATCCAGACGTTCAAAAATTTGTGTCACCTCGTCACCATCAAGAACGCCATAAATCGTCCAGGTTGGTCCATGGTCATGCGCCATCGCCACATGCTTGGGCTCTCTTACTAAAGCGCCAACGAAAAAATCATATTCCGGATCATGATGCAGGATATATTCCCTGCCTTTTTTCCTTTCCCAACTCCGCGAAACATTCCTAAATTCATTATCCGAGATCAACCTACTTAAAAGCGGTCTAACACCCTCCCAGTGTTCAACCTCTGGCAAACCCAGAGAGAAATGCATTTGCATATCATGGATAAAATTATTGAATGCCGAATTTGAATATTGTCCCATTTTTCACCTCCCAAATTACAATGTTTTTAAAGCGTATGCCCACTTGATGCCCCACAATTTAATTCTCAAGGATAAATTCTTGGTAATTTATAACTCTCTACAAATTCACACGTTTCATGCCGTTTGGCGGATAACGATCGCCCTCCGCCGCATTAACATAGAAAATTTTATCCAACTGTGTTAAATCTTCCTCTGTCAACTCAACATCGGCCGCATCTAAATTTTCTAACAAATGTTTTCGGCTTTTACAGCCCGGAATAGGAAACACGTTGGCCTTTTGCGCGAGGAGCCATGCGAGACAAATTTGCGCGGCCGTAGCTTCCTTGCCTGCAGCAAACCTTTCTAGATGAGTGACACATTCGCGGTTGGCTGCGTAGTTTTCTTTAAAGAACCTTGGGAACTTACCTCGAATATCATCATCTGATTGTGGTCCTGGCTTGTTCACTACTCCTGCAAGAAAACCGTACCCTAATGGTGCGTAGGCCATTAGCGCCATCCCAAGTTCATCGCAGGTACGTCGGTGGCCCGCCTCAACATCGCGCGTCCACAAAGAATATTCAAACTGGAGAGACACTAACGGATGTACCTTTGAGGCTCGTCGGATTGTATCAGGCGCCGCCTCCGACAAACCAATAAAACGAACCTTACCCTCTTCAACCAGTCGTTTAACCGCCCCAACTGACTCTTCAATAGGAATTGTTGGGTCAACACGCGATTGACACATAGCGTCAAGATATTCGACGCCCAGGTTTTTTAAGCTAAGTTCACAAATTTCGCGCAACCGATCAGGTTTACCGCTACCTGATGCAACACTGCGGTCATTTTCATCTCTGATAGTGCCGGTCTTGGAGTGTATAAAGACCTTGTCCCGCCTCCCCTTAATTGCCTGACCAATCAAACGATGATTATGTCCTCCACCATATCGCGCTGAGGTGTCAAATAAATTAACACCGCGTTCCATCGCCTCATGAATGGTTGCAATAGATTCAGTATCATCCGCTGCACCGTAAGCACCAGACATACTAAAACAACCAAGACCTATACGGGATAGCTTAACCCCGGAATTTCCAAACTCCTGATATTGCATAATGGCTCCTTAAATCAGGGGTAATCCTCTGCGGCAAGCCACTCCGGCGGCACAACCCTATTTGTATCTTCGTTCTTCATCTTGTTGTAGATGACCGCTCCCGCAGCGGCGAATTGCATGCCAAGACCAGTATTGTTTTTATAGTATACGATATTGTCGTTAGTCTGTTTTACTGCCACTTCACCAGTACATAGGTCACCCAATTCAAAAACCCTTTCGCGATCGATTGCACCACTATCAATTAAATCGAGAAGTTCGGTTTGCTGGTTTGAGACAACACTATCCCAATCATTGATTATTATATCTGAAGCTCGGGTAAAGGTTATTTCATCAACCTCATGACGCTTCAAAGTAACGTCGGAGTTGGCTACGGAAATTACCATTTGTCCGCCCTTTAGCAAATTACCATCAAAGGTGGGAGTGGTTGAGTTAGTCATCGAGCAAACAACATCAGCACCAATAACGACTTCCTCAGAACTCTCCACCGGCACGATTTCGACACCCGGCAATTCTAATAAGCTGGGGAAGGCTTCCCGGTTCTCCCGGGTAGGACTAAAGACTTTTACGCGTTTGATTGAAGGTCTAGCTGTGCAAATTGCCTCGCAATTCGCTTTAGCCTGGCGACCAGTCCCAAACAGTCCAAGTTCAGTGACATCGTCACGCGCAACTTTATCTACTGCGACCCCTGTAGTTGCCCCAACCCTAACCCCGCTTAATTGAGACTCATGCATAAATGCAACAGGTTCCGCATTATTAAGATTATAAAGGATAATCACAGTCCAATTTTTTGCGTCGGGGCTACTAGTCGTTTTTCGACTTGGAGCACCACCTTTAGCTAACATATTGGAACCGGCACGAACGCAAGCCATGCCATAACTCGGCACCGCTCCAATATGAACATTAGCAAAATATTCCCTTGTAGGGTCGTCGGGGGCGTCCACCCGATAACGCAAACGCGGCAAGGTCTTAGCCTTTCCCTCAGAAAAATCACCAAAGCAAACTTCCATGGCTTCGATACATTCAGACATGGTCAAGTGTTTTCGAACGTCGTCATCACTAATTATTATAGCCAAAGGTCTCTCCCAATTTGGTCTTATGAGCTATGCTTATATAGATTCAAGATAAGTAGGATAAACCCAATAAGGCAACCGACACCATGGCAATAAA
>PBOV01000014.1 GCA_002724505.1 Rhodospirillaceae bacterium
TGGATCATCCGGTTTAAGCATGAATGACCGGCGACCTTCCATAAAAAACCTCTCGCGGCCAGCATCACGTTCTGGCCCCTTCGCAATAGCGACAACTGGGATATCACCAACCGCTAATTCAGACATAACTTCGCTAACCGCAGCCAAATGTCCTTGGCCCCCGTCGATCAATACTAAGTCTGGCCAGTTTCCCGATTCGCGGTCAGGGTCCTCTTGAAGGGCGCGGCGAAAACGCCGAGTAAAAACCTCACGCATCATTCCGTAATCGTCGCCTGGGGCCAAGTTTTTATTTCTTATATTAAATTTACGATAGGCTTGTTTCAGGAAGCCATTAGACCCCGCTACAACCATTCCCCCTACAGCTTTTGTACCGGATATATGGCTATTGTCATAAATTTCTACCCGTTCGGGTAAGGAGCCTAGTTTGAGGGCGTTTGCTAAACCTTCAAGCAGGCGCCTCTGAGTGCCGCTCTCCGCCATGCGCCGCGCTAACGCCTCCTTGGCGTTTGCAAAAACGTGATTTACTAAAACATGTTTAGGCCCCCTGGAAGGTTTGTTGATCTTGACCTTATGATTCGCACGTTGGGAGAGCGCGTCAGCTATTAAGTTAGACTCAGGAAGGGCTTCATTGACCAGAACGACCCGCGGTGGGATTTTATCAGTGTAGAACTGACCCATAAATGCGGCTAATACGTCGGGCAGCGGCAGGCCGCTGGCACGTGCGGGGAAATAACTTCGGTTACCAAGATTTTGTCCATTCCTGAAGAAAAAAACTTGTATACAGACGAGGCCCTTAGCTCCAAATATCGCGATGATGTCTGTGTTCCCTAAGCTTTGGACATTAATGTCCTGGTGCGCTTGAATTTGGGTTAGTGCTCTAATTCGATCCCGAAAAATAGCCGCCGTTTCATAGTCCATATTCTCTGCTGCTGTTTCCATGCGGGCTAAAAACCCTTTTTGCAGATTACGGTTTTTACCGGTGAGGAAATCTCGGGTCTCATCAACAATTACGTGATAATCTCTAGAATTGATACGATCGACGCAGGGGGCGGAGCAGCGTTTAATCTGAAATTGCAGGCATGGCCGGTTACGATTGGCAAACATATTGTCTGTGCAATTACGCAGCGGAAAAGCGCGCTGCAGGGCGGCAAGGGTTTTGTTTACGGCACCAACTGACGCAAAAGGCCCAAAATATTCTCCTTCGCTGGCACGCCTCCCTCGATGCTTTATAAGTTGTGGCCAATCATTATTGCTGGTGAGTAGAATATGGGGGAAGGACTTGTCGTCGCGAAGCATTACATTATAGCGAGGTTTTAGCTTTTTTATGAGGTTGCTCTCGAGAAGTAAGGCATCAACCTCAGTATGTGTTTCGACGATCTCCATCGATCGCGTTGCAGCGATCATACGCTTAATTCGAACAGCTAGTTTTTCTGGTCTTGAATAGCTTCCTACTCGACGTTTGAGGTTTTTTGCTTTGCCGACATAGAGAAGGTTTCCATCAGCATCAATCATGCGATACACACCTGGGCTACTAGACAATGTCTTAACGATACCCGCGATAATTTCCGCGCCGCGCTTTAGCGACGGAGTTATCGGAGAAAAATTTTCCTTTTTATTCTTCATTTGCGTCGATTAGCATCTTTTGTGGGAGTGGAGTTGCTTCTGGAAGGAATAGAATAAGGGATTTATATTTTAGCAAAACTGCATGGTAATTGTTGTCCACCAATGTTGTGGATAAGTCTGTCGATAAGTTGTCTAAGTACTACTCACCTACTTGCGATCATTGAGTTTATTNGAATTGCCTATAAATTGNGCNATTATTTAAACCATTGATTTATAATAAAAAATTTNTGGTAATTGTCGTGCAATTNCATTTAAATNAAAATTTNATAGCTNTTGTAATATCATANTTAAAATTACATTCAGTAAGGATAAATTATTTAGCCNANACAAAAATAGNATTAATAANNATAAAAGTTTATTCTAGCTGATTTAATTATTAATTANGCGAACGCTCGNTTTCTATTCCAACACTAGAGGCATCAGCGAATATATCAAGTTTCTCAATCTTTACCCTTACTCTTTCAATTCTTCGATCCATAAGTATTCGCGCTGCGATTTTATCGGCAAGAGTTTCGACGAGATTGATGTGTCCGGCATTTACGATTCCTCGGATACCATCGATAATCTCTTCATAGCAAACAACGTCGGAAAGGCGGTCCTTAATGGAATTTTCTGTTTCTGGTATCTCCATATCAAGATTGATACGAATATTTTGCTGACCGTCTTTCTCATGCTTATGGATACCAATTAGGGCAGGAATAACAAGGTCCCGGACAAATACATGTCGTATATTTGGATGGGCGCGGTGAAGTATTGGTTGAATAGAGCCTTGCGAATTCATTTATAAAATCCTTTGGGCATGAGCCCTATTTTGCGATATGGCTTTTGCTAGTTTTGTTTTTATTCGATGGGCGCATCATCATCTCTAGGTTGTGTCCAGCCGAGATGCTCTCCACCATCGAGCGCGATCATTTGGCCTGTCATTGATGGAGAGGATAAAATAAATCGCACCGCACCACAAATTTCCTCTGGAGTGGTCCCACAGCTTAGGGGAGTTTTTCTGCATTGTTCAGCAAACTGTTCCGGTGATTGTCTAGTGCTGGGGAGCGCGGGCCCCGGACCAATTCCATTGACGCGTATTCGCGGTGCTAGAGCGAGGGCCAGGCTCTGGGTTAACGTCCACAAACCACTTTTGCTAACCGTATAGGAAGCAAAATAAGGTGTAAGGTTCCAAACACGTTGATCCAAAAGATTGATGATATTACCTGCTACACCCTCAGGTAGCTTTTCCGAGAAACCCTGAGTCAAGAAAAATGGTGCCTGTAAATTAGTTTTTAAATGGAGATTCCAACTCTCGGGCGTTGCTGTTTCAATTGTATCAGACTCAAATGCTGATGCATTGTTGATAAGGCAAGTAAGGACACCGAGTTTATTTGTCGCTTCATTTATTAACTTCTCGGGCGCACTGTCCTGGGATAGCTCACCCTGGATAGCTACTGCATTTCCTCCACTTGTCCTAATATCGTTGACTACAGAATCTGCCTCTTCTCTAGATTCCTGAAAGTGCACAGCAACACCCCACCCATCAGCAGCGAGGTTGCGGGCAATTGCGCCGCCAATCCTGCGCGCGCCGCCGGTTACTATAGCGTTTTTGTATTGGCTATCTGACATTCTGGCACAATGCGAGATTGTGGGATCGGGTTCAAGCCCCAGTTACTTGATCTGCTGCTTATTTTTATTTGTTGCTCTCGTATGGCGAGATTTATTGCGTTTATTAGCGTCAGCTGCACGAATTCGGGCGGCGAGGCGTTTGGGCCCCACTGGTTCTGGATCAGTAAGACCCAGCTCAACTGTTTCAAGACGGTGAATTTCATCGCGAAGCCGAGCCGCTTCCTCAAACTCAAGATCGCCAGCTGCATTATGCATTCGCCCTCTTAATTCTTCGACATGTTTTTTCAGATTATTGCCAACCATATGTGTGGTTTCTTGATCACCTGTGTCTACAGTAAAGTGGTCTCCTTCATAGACGGACTGCAGAATATCGCCAATATCTTTACGGATAGATTCCGGTGTGATCCCATTTTCTGCATTGAAAGCTTGCTGTTTTGCTCTTCGTCGGTTGGTCTCGTCGATGGCATATTTTAACGAGCCGGTCATTTTATCAGCATAAAGAATTACGCGGCCATCAACATTACGCGCCGCACGTCCAATCGTTTGTACTAGAGATGTCCGCGAGCGCAGAAACCCCTCCTTATCGGCGTCGAGGATTGCTACTAATGCGCACTCGGGGATATCTAGCCCCTCGCGCAATAGGTTTATGCCAATTAGTACGTCAAAGGCACCGAGCCGCAGATCTCGGATAATCTCTATACGTTCCAGCGTATCAATGTCTGAATGGAGGTATCGGACGCGGATGCCTGCTTCCTGCATATATTCCGTGAGATCCTCTGACATACGCTTTGTTAAAGTAGTAACAAGAACGCGTTGTCTCCTAAGTGCGCATTCACGACATTCCGCCATGACGTCATCGACCTGGTTGTCCGCCGGTCGAATAATACATAACGGGTCAACTAGCCCGGTAGGCCGAATGACTTGTTCAATAAAGGCGCCACCGGTTCGTTCTAGCTCCCACGGGCCCGGCGTAGCGGAGACAAATACTGTCTGTGGTCTCATCCCTTCCCATTCCAAAAATTTAAGAGGCCGGTTGTCGACGCACGAGGGCAAGCGGAAGCCAAACTCCGCTAAGGTGGTTTTACGATTAAAGTCGCCTTTAAACATGCCGCTGACTTGTGGAATGGTGACATGACTTTCATCAACCACCAGTAATGAATCTTTTGGCAAATATTCGAAAAGGGTCGGTGGTGGTTCGCCCGGTGCGCGCCCGGTTAAATAGCGGGAATAGTTCTCTATCCCGGCACAATGCCCAGTTGCCTCCATCATCTCAAGATCAAATCCAGTCCGTTGCTCTATTCTCTGAGCTTCAAGCAGTTTGTTATCCTTTTGTAAATTAGCGAGGCGAACTTTTAGTTCTTGCTTAATACCCTTTATCGCCTGCTTTAGTGTCGGTTTTGGCGTTACGTAGTGGCTGTTGGGATATATGATTGCCTGATTCAGTTCTCCAGTTTTTTCTCCGGTTAGTGGGTCAAACTCATGAATTGACTCGATCTCGTCGCCAAACAAAGATATTCGCCAGCCGCGGTCCTCATAATGTGCGGGGAAAATTTCAATCAGGTCACCACGCACGCGAAAGGTGCCCCGTGTGAAATTTTGATCGTTACGTCGATATTGCAGCTCGACTAACCGCCGCATTAGAGCACCGCGTTGAATGTCTTCGCCCGTTTTTAAGCGTATAGTCATTTCAGAATATGTCTCTACCGAGCCAATTCCATAAATACACGATACAGAGGCTATGATCACTACGTCACGGCGCTCAAGCAGTGATCTGGTAGCTGCATGGCGCATTCGGTCAATCTGTTCGTTTACGGACGCATCCTTTTCGATATAAGTGTCAGTGCGTGGTACATAAGCTTCGGGTTGGTAGTAATCATAATATGAAACAAAATACTCGACGGCATTTCTAGGAAAGAAGCACTTCATTTCACCATAGAGCTGAGCTGCAAGTGTTTTGTTGGGCGCGAGGATTAGCGTTGGCCGTCCCAATGTTTGAATGACTTTGGCCATGGTAAAGGTCTTACCGGAACCCGTTACCCCAAGAAGCACTTGGTCGCGCTCCTTAGCGTTAATACCGTCGATAATCTCTGATATGGCCTGGGGTTGATCACCTGCCGGTTCAAAATCAGAAACAAGTTCGAAATTCGCAGGAACTCCAATTGCAGGACGGTCGGTAAGGACAAAATTCATTACTGTTTATATGCTCCTTATTAGGCCTGTTTCCACTTTAGTTCCTGATTTTTAACGCAGTCTTTATATTAAAACACTTTAACAGGAAGGACCGAAAACCCTACGATTTTGCTTAAGCATTTTTTTGGGTATGATATAATTGAGATTTAGGAACGGTAAAGCCAAGAAATATGTCTTCTTATCTTCGCAATCGCTGGTATGTCGCCGCCTGGGATCATGAACTTGGCGACAGACCATTGGCGCGCACCATAATGGGTGATCCTATCGTATTTTTTCGTGATAATTCAGAAAATCCTGTGGCGCTCGAGGATAGCTGCGCACATCGGTATATGGCGTTGTCTGAAGGAGTCGTTATTGATGGTTGTATTCAGTGCCCTTATCACGGGTTAATCTTTAATAAAAGTGGTGAATGTGTAACTGTCCCCGGACAGACCAGTATACCGCCCGGTGCTGCCGTCAAATCTTACCCAGTTTCCGAGAAATGGCGCTATATATGGATATGGACCGGTGATCCCAAACTGGCGGACGAATCATTGATTCCTGATTTTCATTGGAATGATGATCCAAAATGGCAAGCGGTTGGAGATTATTTCTACGTGAAGGGGAGTTATCGCCTCCTAATCGAAAATCTTTTAGACTTATCACATGTTGCCTATGTGCACGCATCAACCCTTGGCACCGATGGTGTTGTCAATTTTCCCGTCAAGGTCAGCCGAGAAAAAGATAAGGTCCATGTAGAACGCTGGATTTTCGATGAACCGGCGCCACCGATGTTTAAGCTGGTTGGAGGGTTCAAGGACAACCAGGCAGTCGATCGGTGGCAGTTGATTCATTATCAAGAGCCATCACACTTTGTGATAGATGTGGGCTGCGCAGTTGCTGGTTCGGGTGCGACTAAGGGTGATAGGTCGCAGGGTGTTACAATGTTTTCCAACCATACGCTTACCCCGGAGACTGAGAGCTCAACGCATTATTTTTGGCATCACGCACGAAATTTCCGGCTTGATGAGCCNGAGTTGACAAAAAAANTGGCCAAGGCGACCAGTACCGCCTTTGGNGAAGATGTTATCATAATNGAGACTCAACAGGATCGGATGGAACGTGCTGGACCCCAAAAATCTATCATCGATATTAATGCCGANAGCGGGGTTCTGCAGGCTAGGCGCTTGCTTGATAGGCTGATTGCCGCAGAGAATTAGTCTTTGCATTTCAAATTTAAAGTCGTCCCCCAGACCCAAGTTTCATTAGGTTAGGACTAATGAAAAATTGAGGGCTGCATAATGTGCAGCCCCATTGGGGGCATGAAAGTAGGGGATAAAATTCCCACATGTGGGGTGGATAAAAGCAGATTGTTTCTGTTGAAGTACGCAAAGTGCCGCATTAATGTGTCGCCATTTTTGTTACAATATAGGATTTTAACGATGTCAATAGTCGCATCGCGGTTATCACGTATTAAACCCTCCGCTACAAATGCGTTAACCGGAAAAGTTGTTGAACTTAGGGCTGCTGGCCGGGAGATTATTGGTCTTGGTGCTGGTGAGCCTGACTTTGATACCCCGGATTATATAAAAGATGCCGCTATTGAAGCGATAGGCGCGGGTGATACCAAATACACTCCGGTACCCGGTAGTGTATCGTTAAGGAAAGCTATATGTCAGAAATTTAAACGGGAAAATAATCTTGACTACACGCCAGATCAAATCACCGTTGGCTGCGGGGGAAAGCAGGTTATTTTCAATGCTTTTATGGCATCGTTGGATTCGGGTGATGAGGTTATAATTCCAGCGCCATATTGGGTCTCTTACCCAGATATGGTGGCGCTAGCGGAAGGAACCTCTGTTTTTGTTGAAGGTTATGAAAGTAATGGATTTAAGATTACTGGCGAGCAACTTGAGGCTGCTATCACCGCCAAGACAAAATGGGTCATGCTCAATTCACCTAGTAATCCGACTGGCACGGCCTATAGCGGTGCTGAATTAAAGGCGCTAACTGATGTTTTGATGCGGCATCCCCATGTTTGGGTGCTGACCGATGATATTTATGAGCACGTTGTTTATGATGATTTTCAGTTCTTTACGCCTGCTCAGATCGAGCCTGGTTTAAAGGACAGGACCTTAGTTCTGAATGGTCATTCAAAGGTGTTTTCCATGACTGGCTGGCGTGTAGGCTATGGCGCAGGGCCTCCCGATTTGATTAAGGCAATGAATAATATTCAATCGCAGAGCACAACCCATACCTGTTCTATTAGTCAGGCTGCGGCAACGGCTGCACTCAACGGCCCAATGAATTTTTTACCAGCCTGGATCAAAGCTTTTAAATCTCGCCGCGATCTTGTGGTTTCAATGCTTAATCAGGTGGAAGGGTTAACTTGTCTTACCCCCGATGGCGCCTTTTATGTTTACCCTAGTTGTGCGGGCATAATTGGGAAAAAGCTGCCGGGTGGTAGGGTTATCGAGAACGATACTGATTTTGTGACGGAACTCCTGGAAGCTGAAGGTGTTGCGGTAGTTCAAGGGGCCGCTTTTGGACTTGAGCCTTTTTTCCGAATTTCTTATGCGATATCGGACCAATTATTGAAAGATGCGTGTGAACGCATACACAGGTTTTGTTCCTCGCTCACTTGAGATGAGCTTGACGTTTGGGCAAGTGAAATTTTGTGGATGTTTCGCAAAATTCTTTATATTGAGCGATAATAAATTTCAGTGTCGAGTTTTGGGCTACTGAATCCATTGAGGGGTTTAAATTATGCTTCTGCGTTTCAAGTCGAGTTGGGAACTTCAAGAATCGGCGGCAACGCCTGAATCCGTTTTTATGGATCGCCGCCGGCTGGTCAAAGCAATGAGTATTGCTCCCTTTTTAGGCATTGGTACAACTTTGCCATATGGAAAGGCGAATGCGGTGATGGCTGATCCCACAAAACGATTTTATCCAGCGAACCGGAATCCTCGCTACCGGCTCGACCGATCGCTTAATACTGAAAAAGATGTCACGACCCATAATAATTTCTATGAGTTTGGTTCGCACAAATTTATTGCCAAAGAAGCACAAAAACTTAGGACCCGGCCATGGACTGTGACCCTGGACGGTATGGTTGAAAAAACGATAGTGATCGATATTGATAAGTTGATTTTAAAGATGCAACTAGAGGAGCGTCTTTATCGATTCCGATGCGTTGAGGCTTGGTCAATGGCGCTACCATGGACTGGTTTTCCTATGGCTGATCTTGTGAAGTTTGCGAGCCCGCTGAAGGGAGCTAAATATGTTATTATGGAGACTTTTCATGACCCGGATGTGGCCAAAGGGCAGAAGCAGTTTTGGTACCCGTGGCCTTATCGAGAGGGCCTAACTATAGAGGAGGCTACTAACGAGCTAACACTCATTGGTACCGGGGCTTATGGCAAGCCAATGGTTAAACAAATGGGCGCACCATTGCGGCTCGTCGTTCCGTGGAAGTATGGTTTTAAGTCAATTAAATCAATTGTCCGTTTTACCTTTACAGATCAACGGCCAGTAAGTTTTTGGGAGAAAGTTCAGGGACAGGAATATGGGTTTTGGGCCAATGTAAATCCAGCCGTTCCGCATGCGCGCTGGCCTCAGGATACTGAGCGTGTGCTAGGAGGTGGGGGTAGACGTGTAAAAACCCTTTTATACAACGGATACGAAGAGCAAGTTGCCCAACTTTATAGAAATTTGAAGGGAGAAAATTTATTTTTTTAGAGGGCAGGCAGTTAGGCTGCTTTTTGTTCGGCGTAGGCTTTGTCGCCGGCGATGACGGTCCGATGCATACGTCTGATATCTGGCAATCCGTATCCACCAACAGCGCGGTGGCAAAGGCAACGGTTATCCCATAACACTAAATCATTATCCTTATACTTGTGTCGGTAGTGATAGCGTCGTTTGCGATCGGTAATCTTCGCGAATAATNTATCTAAGATTGGATCGGCNTCGTCTTCGCTCATACCTCTGATCCCGATAGTAAATCGTGGGGAGCAGTANAGTGATTTTTTGCCCGTTTCAGGGTGNGTTAGTACCAAAGGTTGGATGATTTCTNGACGCTCCTTAGCCTGTTTTTCGTAAAAGTCCTTTGCCCCGGGGCGGTCAGGAGAAATTATCACCCTCTTGTTGTTTACCTTGCTAACATGATGGATCCCATAAAGCCCATCAATCTTATTTTTGAGCTCGTCGGGTAGGGCGTCGTAGACTGCGTACATATTGCAGAATTCCGTGTCACCACCGCGTTTCGGATTCTTAACTGACTGGAGGATAGTAATCATTGATGGGACTTCGATGTGTGATGAATCTGAGTGCCAAAAATCACCACCATCAACAACTCCAACTGCTGTTCCGTCAGGTCTGATCTCGTTAGATAATATCATTACCTTAGCACTTTCCTCAGTTGTGTATTCTATGTTGGAAGGTGTTTCTAAATTCCCCCAAAGATTTGAAAATATTACCTGTTGATCCGGGGTGAGATTCTGATCACGAATGACTAAAACTTGATATTTGAGTAACGCATCACGGATCACTCGTTTGGTCTCGTCATCGATTGAATTTGCGAGATTAACCCCAATGATTTCTGCGCCAACAATATCTGAAACCGGTTTTACCTCCATCGTATGTTCCCTTTACCTGATTATTGGTAAGGGTTGTACGACGTTCCAACGGATTCGTCCACGCTACGATTTAAACAAGAAATATAAAAAAAGGCCGGGCCCAAAGGCCCGGCAAGATAACAGGGAGGCTTCACGTCTAAGAGACGTTGGATCCGAAGACCCATTTCCGAATATTGCATTCGGAACTAACAATTAGCTATTAACAAGTTGTAATAGCTAATAAATTTTCCGGTTCGTTACTTTAAAATAAAGTGACGTAATCCGTGCAGTGTAAGTAAGTTGTTTTGATTAGATATACCACAGCCAATTCAGCAACCCAGCTATGCTCTCAGTGCATATCAAAATAATTTTGTTTTGAAAAACAATGGGTTACTTTCTGTCTTCTGCGATTCGGCGAAGTAGAAAATCACGAAAAACGGCAACTCGACGGGAATGACGTAGTTCTTCGGGGTATACGTAATAAGCTTTGTGAACAGGACCCTTTAGTTTTGGCAATACAGGGATTAGTCCACTCGTTAGGCCGACCATATAGTCTGGCAAAGAGGCAATCCCCATCGCGGTCGCAGCCGCCCTGTACATCGCGTATAGGTTATTAACTCGTAAGACAGGTTTACGTTTGAAATTGGTATCCAAACCGGCATCAAGCAGCCAATTAATATTGGTAAAGGGTGGATGATAAGTTTCGTCATAGGCAATTAGTCGGTGAACGTCGAGATCGTTCAAAGAATGCGGCATACCAAATTGCTCAAGATAGGCGGGTGCTGCGAAGGCGCCATGCCGTAAATCAAATAGATGCCGTTGAATTAGGTCAGGCTGTTGCGGCGGCGCTAAACGGATGGCAACGTCAGCTTGCCGCATACTAAGATTTAATTCGTCTTCCCGGAGGATTAAGGCAACCTCAATTTCTGGGTACATCTCTAGAAAATCTTTAGGACGTTCGGTTAGCCACATAGAACCGAATGCGACTGTTGTTGTAACGCGCAGAGGACCGCGCGGACGTTCCATCGATTCCGTTACAAGCGATTCTGCGGTTGTTAATTTATTGGCTATTTCCTGAGCCGTGCGATAGAGGGTCTCCCCTTGTTCTGTTAGCTTAAGTCCTCGAGCATGACGATGAAATAATGGTACTCCAAGTTCTGTTTCCAGTCCGCTTATCTGACGACTGACCGATGATTGTGTTAGGTTGAGCCGATCTCCTGCGTGGGTGAAACTGCCGGCTTCCGATACGGCATGAAAAATCCGGAGTTTGTCCCAATCCATAGTATTTTACCCTTTGGGCCCGAGATAATCTAAAAACTCTTTACTCAGCGGCCATTGTAGACATGGGGTTCTCAGCGATAAATTGTTCAGCCTCAAGTGCTGCCATACAACCCGTACCGGCAGCTGTTACGGCTTGGCGAAATTCTTTGTCCTGCACGTCGCCTGCGGCGAATACACCAGGGACGCTAGTAGCCGTGCTGTCTGACGCGGTAATAATATAACCCTCCTCATCCATATCGAGGTGACCAACAAAGAGTTTAGTTGCTGGGTCATGGCCGATAGCAATAAATAGTCCATCAACAGCAAGTTCTGAAATATTATCGTTCTTGGTATTTTTGATTTTTATAGCGGTCACCCCTAATGGATCCTCGTTGCCGACTACCTCTTCGACGGCTGTATCCCAAAGGACTTCAATTTTTTCATTGGAGAGTAACCGGTTCTGGAGAATTTTTTCTGCACGCAACTCATCGCGGCGATGGATTAGCGTTACCTTGCTGGCATGGTTAGTTAGATATAGGGCTTCTTCTACAGCCGTATTTCCGCCGCCTACAACTGCGACCTCCTTGCCGCGATAGAAAAACCCATCGCAGGTAGCGCATGCCGAGACACCAAACCCCATAAATTTTTCTTCCGTTGGCAAACCAAGCCAACGCGCTTGTGCGCCGGTGGCAACGATTACGGTCTCTGAGAGATAAATATCGCCAGTATCCCCTACGCATCTGAATGGTCTTTCTGAAAAATCAATTTTGGTAATCAAATCGGTATGCATTTCTGTGCCGACTGCTGCAGCCTGGCCCTGCATTTGTTCCATTAGCCAAGGTCCTTGGATCACCTCCGCGAAGCCCGGGTAGTTTTCTACATCCGTAGTGATTGTCATTTGCCCACCGGTCTCCATGCCTGTAACGAGATGAGGCATCAGGCTAGCACGCGCTGTATAAACCGCAGCGGTGTATCCCGCGGGGCCGGAACCTATGATTAAAACAGGGGTATGAATTTCTTCTGCCATTTTTCCAACCAATACTAAAATCCAAACATATGATCTAAACTAAACGCTCCGTTTTCAGCGAGCAATCCATGATAGCCGAAAAGACGACAGGTAGTATCTCTGACGATTAAATAAGCTCCGGCTCCGGCTTTCTTTCGGTCCGTTTCGTTGAAGAGGCTGTGGTATCGATGGTGAGCTGAGCCACCGCAGGGAATTAAGACTTTTTCTCTTGCAATTTCGACTCCATCTGCGCCAATCAGCGTCAAAACGGTATCAGATGTGGAATGCCAAGATGTGGAAGCTGGGTAAATTAGGTGACAAATTGTGTCCAGAGGTTCATGCCCGAGCCTTAAAAATAGCCGGGTACTGAGGCCTGGGGGCGGACCGTTATATGATTGTGGTTCATTGTGATATGTTATTACCGAATTGAATATATGAGCACCGAAGCTCGTGTCAGCAGCGTGACCGGTTTGATGGTTCCTATAACAAAAGTTGCTGTGGAGCCAGCCATCGGCTTCGCCGCCATCAGAAAAATCGTATATTAACTCCATGTGTCCGGATCCACTCGGTAATGGCGGGCTGTTCTTCATGATGGTGGTCATATCCAGGCTAGTCCCGTGATCACGTGGCAATCTTCCAAAGGAGTGCCTGATTATCTCTTTTCCAGAGGAGTCAATTATTAAAGCGGCGATTGGTAGGTCTTTCTGGCAGGTTGACATCGGGGACGGCTGCATTTCACTAGTCCAGGTCTCCATCGGTAATATGGGGGCAGGTAAAATAAAACCCTTACCCATCAAATCTCCGAGTTCGGTGATGCCTGGATCAGGGTTGAGATCGCTTCTTTCGACATTGACATGTGCAATCCTGCGAGCCTTCTCTGGTGAAGTTATTTCATAGCGGGGTCGGACAAAATGTTTGCCAGCATGTATTTCGATTTGATGTGGCCAACGAGCAGAAGGAAGTAGTTGATTGACAATTAGTTTGTAGGTCCCAAATCCTGGAATCGATTCCTTTAACCATGTAACTTCTTGACTTCCCATCAAATTGAGGCCGACCTCACCAGAGGTAATGGGTTTTGGGTGGGAGTTTTGGACCCATAGGACAACCTCTTCATTTTCTCTTGGTGCTGGAAGTCCGGCATATAAGTCCGACGGCCAAGCGTTGGCATCATGTGTGCAGGATAGTTCGTTACCGGCATCGTTCCATGTATCCAATGCATATTTGACGATGTCGTGTCCGGCAACACCAATCGCGTGAATAAAGAGTTGGGCGGTGAAATCACCAAGAGAAAACCGTTCTCGAATTTTGCGGCTATCTATTATTATGGGCTCAGGACAATCGCCAAGTTTTTCATCCCATTCCGCGATTATACCGCCGTCTTCGTCGAAAAGGATTAAATGCAGCGAGACATTTTGAGCGCCGTAGCCTGCCCAATAATTTAAAGTCGAAAGACGCGTCCGCGCGCCAGCCTCATCTCGAAAGAAGGCAAAGTTAGTAGCGAAATTTCGGTTATCGAGGTAGGTATGTTTATTGGTTAAAAGGGCTTCGTCGAGTCGAATTTCATCGAAACTTACAACCGAACAATTGGTAGGAGTTAGGTGATCAATATGGGCTTGTAGTTTTTTGGAATCAAAAGTTGCGATCAGTAGAGTGTTTGCGTCTGTATTTGGCAAATTAGTAATAGGTTGTGCCGCTATTCCAGCAATCTTCGTACCAATTTTATCGTAATTTTGTACGAAAGATTGAACAATATTTATATCAGATAAATCATAAAACTCTGCAAATCCTGAATAGAAGCCCTGCGGGTCATAGATTGCGACGGAACCGGAATTGGAGAGTTTCTCAATAAAGTTCAACGTTTTTTGTGCCGTCATGGGGTGGCTGATGGCCTTATAAAAAGAATTTCCACCTTCGACATTGCTAAAAGTCTTTATCGTTAACGGCATATCCGGAGTCCTAACGTCTACAATGCTGAAAGGAGGGATTTGAGCCATGCCGAGAAACGATGCCGTTGTTTTTCATGCCATAAAACAGCCTTATCACGTACCCAGTTGAGTTGAATGACACGCCTCTCCCCGATAAAAGTCTTGTGGCCATGAAAGGATCGATGGTCACGTCGAAAAGCGATTAGAGTGCCTGCGTCTGGAGGCACTTCAGCCGCGTAATCTTCAAGCGAATTTTTAGAATGCAAAACTCTTAAGCGCCCACCTTGCTGCGACCATTCGGTGTTCATATAAATTAGCACCGTAATCAGCTTGCTCTTGCTGTCATTATGGATTTTACCGTCTTTGGCTTGGCAATATCCCCGTGCTGTAATCATTGTTGGCCGGTCTTTGAGGTTTAGATTAAATTTCTGTTCAAAAGCTGCCCGCATTTCTGGGCCCTCAAGCTCGGAAATGAGAGAATTGAATGCGGCACCACACTCTAGATTTTCTAGCGGGAAACTCCCTCCCTTTGCAATTCGTGGATAGTCACGGTCGATTGCGTAGATTGCATCTGCAGTAACAAAACCTGGGACAATTAAAAAGTCATAGGGATCTTTTTTTAGTGGCGTTGCGTTAAAGTTGTCGAGGTCGATTGCCGACATTAGAAGATCCTAAAGAACGGGACATTATATTAGCACTGTCTTAATGGTGCCGCCGCTAAATTTCAATTCCTATACGAGGCCCATGCTTTCTCGACAGCATCAGCGGCGATTGTCATGTCGTCTGCACTAGGATACTGCCAGTGTTCTATCCGGCCTTCAAATGGTCTAGTTTTATCTAATACTCGAAGTCCTGTATGAAAACGATCAAATTTTTTATTTCCGCCAGATAATTGGAAAATATGGACCGGTTTACCTGTCGCTATGGCCTCGGAGATCATATTGACAGAGTCGCCTGTTACGATCAGCGCATCAGCGTAAGCCAGAATTCCAAAATATGGATTTTTACTTTTGCCGTCCCAGATTTTGGTGTCTGCCTCGGGGAGGCCTCCTTTTATAATTTTTAAAATTTGGGGGTCTGTTCGGCGGGAAGGGGTAATTATCAGACTGCCGCCGCTAGTATTCACTACCTCCCGGAGGAGTGATACAAATTGTTTTCCTTTCGCCTCCGTAAATCGAAATATTTGGTTGGTCCCGCCGACCAAGACACCGATTAGGGGTTTTTTTAAATCAGCGTATTCAGCAGAAAATTCTTTCTGTGCACATTTCAGACGATTTTCTGTAACCCTATGTAAGGCTCCGGATGTTGAAACAATATTTTCTCCCACTAGCTGATCGTGCTGCGGGGCGATGACGATATCGAACCGGTTCAGTGCCATGGTTGGGTTTTGGATTTGAACCGAGAAAGTAGCTGGGTTAGATTTTTTGATTGCAAGGGCTAAGGCCACGGTTTGGCGGCCTGAAGAAATTAAGATTTCGGGCCATGGGGGCTTAAACTTATCGCCCGCAGGACCGGCAGCTAAAAAAGGTTTTACCCAAAGTTGTGGCGGTAAAAATGACCAAGGAAAGCGCGGGGAAATTCTTTTGATTGTTGGCGCTAGACCTAGCCTTTCGGCAAGTCCAACGCACTGGCTTTCCATCCCGGCCTTACCATCTGTTATAACCCAACATTTAAGATTCTCGTTTAGCAAAGAAATTCCCGATATTTGGACAGCGATGGATGATTGCGGCCCGTTGAAAGATAATGTCTCATACTTATAATATAATTACGTCAATACATACACTAGAGAGGGGCAAACAATGGTCCAATTCAAGCTCGATCGGATCGATCTCAAAATCCTACGAGATTTGCAGGATAATGGAAGAATGACCAATGTTGAACTAGCTAAACGAGTTGGGATTTCTCCCCCACCATGTCTACGACGTGTCCGAACACTTGAACAGACCGAATGTATTCGTGGGTACCATGCAGACGTCAACCCTGCAGCCCTAGGATTTGGTGTCACCGTATTTGCTCATGTTGGTCTTCATAGCCAAGCAGAAGCGGATCTTGTGGCATTTGAGGAGTTGGTTGAGAGTTGGCCAGAGGTCCGCGAGTGTCATATGCTTGCGGGTGAAACCGACTTTTTAATCAAAATTGTTGCTCCTGACTGGGATAGGTATCAGCGTTTTTTGACAAGTCAATTAACACCCGCCCCCAATGTTAGCGTGGTAAAATCTGCGTTAGCAATTAGAACTAAAACCCATAGGCCGGGTGTACCGATCGACGCTGAATGATGCGCGTTCACGAGGTTGAGGCCGCTATTTAAAACTAACTTTTATTATTTCATAACCTTTACTACCCTTTGGTGTTACAACTTCTACGGAGTCCCCCACCGTTTTCCCGATCAATGCGCGCGCTAATGGGGCATTAATAGACAAAAAACCATTGTTAATATCAGCCTCGTGTTCACCAACAATTTGATAGGTAGAATCTTCGTCGGTATCTTCGTCCGTCAATTTTATCTTAGCTCCGAACTTTACGATTTTGCCAGATAGCTTGGATACGTCGATGATTTCGGCATTAGCAATTTTATTCTCGATTTCGCTAATCCGACCTTCATTAAAAGATTGGCGTTCTTTTGCAGCGTGGTACTCAGCATTCTCCGAAAGATCACCATGTTCACGAGCCGTTGCGATCGCTTTTATAATCTCGGGACGTTCAACCGTCTTGAGGCGCTTTAATTCCTCTTCAAGTCGTTCAAATCCGTCTAAAGTCATGGGAACCTTATCCATGGTTCACCCCTTTTGTAAAAAACACATGCAATGTCAGGCCCACAATTGCAACTATGGGCTGTGTTAAATTAGTTCTACTCAGAACGAATTGCCAAGATAAGACTGTAATGGAGCAACTTCAAGGGTTCCCGTGCGTAGGGCCGAAATTGCCGCAACTGCGGCGCGGGCACCTGCAACGGTCGTGTAATAGGGGATCTGGTTCATAAGGGCTGATTCTCGCAAGCTGCGGCTATCAGAAATCTCTGCGACTCCCCCGGCAGTATTAAAAACGATATCGACGCGGCCATCAGTCATAGCATCGACAATATGCGGCTGGCCGTGCATGACCTTATTAATGAATTCTGAGTTAATGCCCGCAATTTTTAGTGATTTAGCTGTACCCTCAGTCGCGAGTAATTTAAACCCCATTTCGACCAATTGCTCAGCCAGTAAAACTATCGCCGGTTTATCAGAATCCTTTACAGATAAAAAAGCTGTACCCTGAACAGGAATTATTTGCCCAGCTCCCAGCTGTGATTTGGCGAAGGCGCGGGCAAAATCGATATCAATACCCATGACCTCCCCAGTTGATTTCATTTCTGGACCTAGCAGCGTATCAATGCCGCTGAAGCGGGCAAAAGGGAAAACTGCTTCCTTTATGGCCACGTGGTTTTCGCTTCCGACCACTGGATAGGACTGCAAGACAACGTCAAGGTTTTCACCCGCCATAATTCTAGCGGCCACTTTCGCGACAGGTACGCCGGTGGCTTTGGCAACAAAAGGAACTGTGCGGCTAGCGCGCGGATTAACCTCTAAAATATAGATTTTATTTTCTGTTATCGCATATTGAACATTCATAAGGCCAACAACTTTAAGCTCTCGCGCAAGAGAAATAGTTTGCCGTTTGATTTCTTCCACCAGATCTTCGGATAAAGAATGAGGCGGCAATGAACAAGCAGAGTCGCCTGAGTGAATTCCAGCTTCCTCGATATGTTCCATGATACCGGCAACGTGGACGTTGCCTTGATTGTCAGCCAGTGCATCGACATCAATCTCTACGGCGTCTCTCAAATATGAGTCGAGGAGTACAGGATTGTCTTCTGAAATCCAGTTTGCCTCTTTGAGATATCGTTGCAGCGCGTTTTTGCCAAAAATTATTTCCATGCCTTGTCCACCAAGAACATATGACGGACGTATGACGATCGGAAATCCTATGCGCTCAATTATTTTCATTGCTTCCGATGAGCTTCCCGCCATACCGTTCTCCGGCTGGGAAAGTTCGCAATCGTTAAGAAGCCTTTGGAATCTCTCTCTATCTTCTGCTAAGTCGATGGCATCGGGCGTAGTCCCCAGGACAGGGATGCCGGCATTCTCAATGGCCCCAGCTAGTTTAAGCGGAGTTTGACCCCCGAACTGTAAGACTACGCCAAGAACTTCCCCATTTGACTGCTCGCGGTGGACAATCTCGATAAAATCCTCGGCTGTCAGGGGCTCAAAATATAGACGATCAGAAGTGTCATAATCTGTTGATACGGTTTCAGGGTTGCAGTTGACCATGATAGTTTCAAAGCCCGCTTCCTGGAGGGCGTAGATTGCGTGAACGCAGCAGTAATCAAACTCAATACCCTGACCAATCCGATTGGGACCCCCGCCTAGGATTATAATTTTTTGCCTATCGCTCGGGTAAGCCTCGCATTCCGCTGGATTGAGTCCGTCGCCCTCATAAGTCGAGTACATGTACGGTGTCGTAGAAGGAATTTCAGCGGCGCAGGTGTCGATTCGCTTAAAAACTGGTGTTACTTTCATCTTACGGCGTGTATCGGAAACTGCGGACGCATCAAGTCTGGTAAGCTCGGCGAGCCGAACATCTGAGAAGCCCATCGACTTTAAGCGCATCATTTCTTCGGGCGCTGTCGGCAGCCCGTTTAACCGAAGCTTCGCCTCTTCTTGCACAATGTCTTCTATTTGAGCCAGAAACCATGGGTCGAAATGACAGGCTAGGGCTATTTCCTTAAGCCCGAGNCCGTATCGAAATGCCTGAGCGATTACTAGCAGGCGATCTGGTGATGGCACTGCAAGGGCGGCACGCACTGTGTTTTTGTCAAGCGGTTCCGATGTTTCGGCTCGTTTAATATCTATTTCGTTAAGACCAGTTAAATCAGTCTCCATTGATCGCAGGGCTTTTTGCAAAGATTCGGCAAAGTTTCGGCCAACTGCCATGGCTTCACCAACTGATTTCATTGATGTAGTCAGTAAAGCTTCTGTTTCGGAAAATTTCTCAAAGGTAAAGCGCGGCACCTTGGTTACAACATAATCAATAGTTGGCTCGAAAGATGCTGGGGTGACACCAGTGATATCGTTGTCCAGCTCGTCCAGCGTATAACCAATCGCAAGCTGAGCTGCGACCTTAGCGATCGGGAAGCCAGTGGCTTTAGACGCGAGTGCAGAGGAGCGTGAGACACGCGGATTCATCTCAATAATGACCATACGGCCGTCTTGAGGATTTATCGCAAACTGCACGTTAGAGCCCCCCGTATCCACGCCGATTTCCCTTAATACGGCGAGTGAGGCGTTACGCATGATTTGATATTCTTTGTCGGTGAGAGTAAGGGCCGGGGCAACCGTAATCGAGTCACCGGTATGAATACCCATCGGGTCAACATTTTCAATTGAGCAAATTATGATACAGTTATCCGCCCGGTCGCGGACAACCTCCATCTCAAATTCTTTCCAGCCTAGAACCGACTCCTCTATCAGAACGGAATGCGATGGTGACGCATCAAATCCACTCCGTACAATGTTACGAAATTGTTCTTTGTTATAGGCTATACCCCCGCCGGTGCCGCCGAGTGTAAAAGATGGTCGGATAATTGCCGGCAGGCCAGTTATCTCAAACGCTTTCCAGGCCTCTTCCATGGTGCTTGCCACCAAACCTCTAGCGCATTTTAGACCAATTTTTTCCATCGCTTCTTTAAAGCGTTCCCTGTCCTCGGCTTTCTCGATGGCGTCCAGGCTGGCGCCAATCAACTCCACACCGAATTTATCTAGAGTGCCATCCTGCGCAAGCGCAAGGGTTGTGTTTAGGCTGGTTTGGCCTCCCATTGTCGGTAGTAGAGCGTCGGGGCGCTCCTTTTCAATGATCCGCGCGACGAATTCGGGTGTAATTGGTTCTATGTAAGTTGCGTGCGCTAGATCAGGGTCGGTCATTATTGTAGCGGGGTTAGAATTAACCAGAATGATCCGAAACCCCTCATCTTTTAGTACTTTGCATGCTTGGGTGCCCGAATAATCAAATTCACAGGCTTGACCGATAACAATAGGCCCCGCGCCTATTATTAGGATGCTTTCAATGTCTGTCCGTTTGGGCATATTTTGATCTTTTGTCGAGCCTCAACAGAATTCGGCTGCTGCGGTTAACAGTGAATAAATTAATTATGATAAGGTAAGTGTTTTCCATGACTCGGTGCGGTTGTGCAAGGGGCATCTGCCGACTACGGAGAAAAAATTACTGATAGTCCACTTGCGTTTATCTCAGAGGCCTTAGCAAGGCTAAATTAAGCAGTTTTCTGTTCCTCGGCGATCAGCTGATCCAGAGCGGCGCGCATACTAATTTGACCTGCATCCTCATTGATATCTATCATCTCAAAATTTGGGTCATATCGCTTTTGCTGCCCCTCTATCATCTGGATATCTTCGTCTAATACCTTCATGGTGTGTTCATAGATTGTCCGTTCCTGATCTGGTGTCATTGAGTTTGACGGATAGGTGCTAACCCAAAAATAATGCGTCGTACTCTCAGTTTCCGGCGTTGCGATATGGAGTGTCCGACGATTGATTAGCTTTTCTGCCGCGGCGGCATTGAACCCTCCCGCGCCATGCTTAGCGTTACCCACTTGGAGCGAGATAAAGCAGGGTGGGATATATTCGATTATCTGCCAGCGATCGACATTACCGGTGTACCCTGTCACTTCAACATGGGTAGGGGCGGGGGCAATATTTTCCATCTCTCTGGTGACAATTACTCGATCACCCCGCCGTTCAGTCTTTGCCTTTCCCGATTCTGCTACACCACCGGTTCCGATGGTATTTTTATGAGTAAAGCCGAGATGGGTAAGATCCATTAGATTATCAATCAGCAGTCGATAATCAAATTTGCCGCCTAGGGACGCATAGCGTGCATTAAAGCCTTCCATCGCAGCAAATGGAAAATCAAAGGGCTTCTCCTCTGCAGTTGGCTGTCGATTGCCTGTCCATAGATGGACGAAACCCTGTTTTTCGATGGTTGGGTAGGAATGCACGCAGGCCCCCGGAGGAATTCGCTTCTGGCTCGGCACTCTAATGCAGTTGCCGGCAGGATCAAAAGTCAGCCCGTGATAGCCACATTGAATATTGTCACCAATCACCTCCCCAAGTGAAAGGGGCGCCTGCCGGTGGGCGCAGCGATCCTCCAAGGCAACGACCGCATCGTTGGTGTTGCGATAAAGAACGATTTTCTGTCCAGTAACGGTCCGAGCTAAGGGGGTCTTGCTAACTTCAGATGTCAATGCCACCACATACCAGCAATTTAACAAAAATGTTTTTGTTTGGCTCACAAATCACCCCTTTTGCTAACCTAATCAAGATTAGAGATGGGCAATGGTCCGGTCAACGCTCTGGGGTTTTTGGCCAAACCTCTTAGTTTTTATCTAACATCAGGTATGTGCTGCAATCATGTCAACAAAGCGCTCAAATAGATAGTGACTATCCTGCGGGCCGGGAGAGGCTTCAGGGTGGTACTGCACTGAAAAAATCGGTTTGTCGTCGAGTTTGATGCCTTCGAGAGACCCATCAAACAATGAGCTGTGAGTTTCACTAACGCCCACCGGCAGGCTATTACGTTTAACGACGAAACCGTGATTTTGGCTTGTAATCTCTATCCTACCGGTCTCTAGGTCTTTGACGGGGTGATTGGCGCCCCGATGTCCAAGCTTCATCTTTTGGGTCTCCGCACCCAAAGCAAGAGCCAAAAGCTGGTGACCAAGGCATATGCCAAAAATTGGTTTTTCAGCCTTTAAAAGTTCACGAATTATTGGGACTGCATATTTGCCTGTAGCGGCGGGGTCTCCGGGACCGTTCGATAGAAAGATCCCATCTGGCTCAAGTGCAAGAATTTCTTTAGCGCCGTAATCAGACGGAACAACTGAAACTTTGCATCCAGCCGCAGCTAAGCAGCGAAGAATATTATGTTTGGTTCCATAATCAATCGCAACAACATGATACTTGTTCGCAGGTCGGGCTTTGCCGCCTTTACCAGGTGACCACAGGCTTTCGGTCCAATCGTAGGGGCTCCGGCATGATACCTCAGCCGCGAGGTCCATCCCTTCGAGGCCCGGCCAAGCTGCAGACTTGGCCTTGAGATCCTCAACATCAATATTTCCATCGGACGCGTAGCATATGGAGCCAGTTGGCGGTCCATCCGTCCGGATCCGACGCGTTAGATGTCTGGTGTCTAAACCCGCGATCCCAATCAAATTGTGTGACTTTAGCCAGGTGTCCAGGTGCCTGGTATTACGCCAGTTTGATGGGCTCGTAATATTGCGCCTGAGGATTAGGCCCCGGGCGGCGGGAGTTTTGGATTCAATGTCTTCATCATTTGTGCCGACATTTCCGATATGAGGAAAGGTAAAGGTAATAATTTGCCCAGAGTAAGATGGATCGCTCAGTATTTCCTGATACCCGGTCATCGAGGTGTTAAAACATACTTCACCAACCGCGATACCGGTGGCCCCTATCCCGTACCCCCAAAACACACTGCCATCAGCGAGGACGAGTGCCCCGGTGGCATTTTTAGGTTGAGGAGCGGTCATAATAGACATAGCAGTTTATGAATCAGTGGACTTGAGACGCCCCAACAAAAGGGCTTTTTCGTTAGATAATTGATATCGGGAGTAGGGTCAACGGAAGAATTTACTAATTTATTCATTGTTTTCAATTGCTTATAAAAAAACAGTTTGTTGCATCTGAAGAATGAATCCTGTAGGGTGCGGCCCCTCAATTACCAAATAAAAATTTTGACATGCTTCGCGAAGAAATCAGCCTGGCTCTAAAGTCGGCTATGAAGGCAAAAAAAGCCCAATGTGTTTCGACCTTGCGGCTTATTCTTGCGGCGATTAAGGATCGAGATATCGCGGTCCGAAGCGGCAGTGACTCAGATGGTATATCTGATGATGAGATCATGAAGGTACTGCAAACGATGGTTAAGCAGCGCCAGGAAAGCATCAAAATGTATAAGCAGGGCAATCGCCCGGAACTCGCACGGCAAGAGGCTGAAGAAATCAGAATTATTCAGGAATTTTTGCCCGTGCAGCTCTCCAGTGACGAAATTTCAGACATTGTAAATAAAGCCATCAGAGAATTGGGTGCCGAGAGCCTCAAGGACATGGGTAGAATGATGGCGTATCTCCGAAAGAACTATGCTGGTTCAATGGACTTTGGAAAAGCAAGTGCCGCATTAAAAAAGAGTCTCGGTGGCGCTTGACGAGAGCTTCTCTGAGGCGTGGAATAGGGTCTACACGTTATTGAATTCAGGGACCTAGGCCGAATGGCTTTTCCACCACAATTTCTTGATGAGCTTCGGAGCCGGGTGGGCCTAGCGGAGCTTATCGGCCGACGGGTTAAATTGACTCGCAAGGGCCACGATCACACTGGTCTGTGTCCATTTCACAATGAACGAACGCCAAGCTTTACTGTGAGTGAAGAAAAAGGTTTCTTTCACTGTTTTGGTTGCGGAGCGCACGGCGACATAATTGGCTTCGTGATGCGGACCGAAAACTTGTCTTTTCCGGAAGCCGTGTCGCGGTTGGCAGATGAGGCAGGGTTAGTAGTGCCAGAAATGTCGCCAGAAGAACGTCAGACGGCACAGCGTCAGGCTAGCTTATTAGAAATAATGGAAAAAGCATGCGTTTATTTTGAGAAAAGTCTCACTAACCCTCAAGGCAAGGCGGCTCTAAGCTATCTTAGGGCACGCGGGGTAGATGACGCGATGATCGCCAATTTTCGGCTAGGATTTGCACCAGATAATCGTACCGGACTTAAAACCAGTCTGTTGAGCGCAAGTATTACTGAGGCCCAATTGATTGAAAGCGGTTTATTAATTAAGCCCGAAGACCCTGCGCGACGTGATCAGACATCATATGATAGATTTCGGGGTCGGGTGACTTTTCCAATAACCGATCGTAGAGGCAGGGTGATAGCCTTCGGCGCGCGGACGTTGGGTGACAATCAACCTAAATATTTAAACTCGCCCGATACACCTTTGTTTTATAAAGGCCAGGTGCTGTACGGGGTGGCTAATGCGTGGGCCGCATCACGCGAAGAGAATAGGGTGATAGTTACTGAAGGGTATATGGATGTAATCTCGCTAGCCCGCGCCGGGGTAAAGGCTGCTGTGGCGCCTCTCGGCACTGCTTTAACAGAAGCCCAAATCTCATTACTTTGGCGTATGACGCCAGAACCAATCTTGTGTTTTGATGGTGACAATGCCGGTATACGGGCTGCTAACCGTGCTGCTGAACGCGCGTTACCCTTACTTAAGCCGGGTTACTCCCTCCGGTTTGTTACCCTCCCCGAGGGCGAAGACCCAGATACATTGATCGAGTCCGAGGGAATAGCAGTGATGGAAGAGCTACTCAAAGGTGCTCGACCGCTTGATTCCGTTATCTGGGATTTGGAAAAGGCGGGACAGATATTTGATACGCCAGAGCGGTTAGCCGGATTAGAATATCGGTTGGAACAGCGCGCCCGCTCAATTGCTGATCATAAGGTCCAGTTTCAATACCTTGATGCTTTCCGCAGCAGATTAAGGGATCTTAAATATACCAGTCGCCGCGGAAAATTTGGCGCCAAGGCCTCCAGCATGGGTAAACTCAGTCAATTTAGGGGTGCAAAAAAACCTAGATTTAGAACCAACGAATACGACCCCACACCGAATTTACCTTCGCCACCGCTGGTCGCTCCAGAGGGGCTTAACCAACGTCGCGAGCAAGCGCTTCTCGCAGCTTTACTAAACCACTGGGCGCTCATGGATGAGTTTGCTGAAACCGTTGGGACACTTGATTTTTTGGATCCTAACCTTGACAAACTGCGCCAAGAAATTCTAACGCTCTACGGCTCAGACCCTGACCTTGATTCTGATGGAGTGAGTCACTATCTACAGGAAAAAGGATACTCAGAGCTCATGAAGGCTATCCTGCACCCTGCAGTATATATCCATGCCGGGTTTGCTCGGGGGGAGGCGGCTATATCTTCTGTCCGCATGGGGGTCAGCGAGATGGTCGATGGTTTACGGGAAGGGGGCCAGAAGGCTGAAGTAGCGGAGGCAGAACAAGCCTATGCCGAGGATCCCACGGAAGAAAACTGGTCGCGGTTGCAGGAGCGTATGGTGACGGTTCATCGCCAGGATCAAGTTAATAAGGAGAAGGACTACTCAGAATTTTTTACTGGCCATGGCCTGCCGCATACTCGTAATAAGCCAGCACGGCAAAGCGAAACTAGCAACGATATTAAGAGTACGAGTGATAAGGAATCGAGCCCGAATAATAACGGTACCGGGAAGGGTTTGGAAATAAATTTCTAAAAGACTGTTGACCCTGATTTGGTCTGAGCCCTTTATTAATGCTGGTAAGTCGTCAGTAATAAGTGCAAATAGAAAACCCAATTTTATAGATGGTTTAACATAAGATAAGAATTCGAGTTTTTTTATATGATGGCCCGCCGTTTAAAATTTTTAAGGATGGTGTTATGTATAAGTAGCTTTGGCCAAACTACAATTTTTTGGAGAGCGTAATCCTAATGGCGACTAAAACTAAAGCAAAGCCAGCTGAACCTACAGAAACTGCTGCCGAGGCGCCTGACGCCCCGTTAATTGACGCGACCGGTGCCGCCGTCAAGAAGCTTGTTCAAAAAGGTAAGGAAAAAGGTTTTGTCACCTATGACGATCTCAATCTCGCCCTGCCGCCCGAAGAGGTGTCCTCAGAACAAATCGAAGACACGATGTCAAGGCTCAATGAACTAGGAATAAATGTAATTGAGGATGAGGACTCAGAAGATGGAGAAACTGTCGTTCAAAATGATAACGAAGCGGCCACCACGACTAAGAAAACCGGTGATGAGGATCTTGGTCGCACTGATGACCCGGTGCGGATGTATCTCCGCGAGATGGGGTCGGTCGAGTTGCTATCGCGCGAGGGTGAAATTGCGATCGCAAAACGTATAGAGGCTGGTCGCGATAAGATGATTCTTGGCCTGTGTTCAAGTCCGCTTACCCAGCGTGCTATTAGTCGCTGGAACGATGCGCTTAAGGATGAATTGGTATTGCTGCGGGATATCATCGATTTAGATGCGACCTATAACGCTTCGAATGAAAAGGTCGATATGTCTGCAATTAAGTTGGCCGAGGCCAACGGCGAAATATTCGAAGAAGAGGCTGAAGATGATAAGGACGAGGATGATGTCACAGAGAATGATGACGATGAGGCGTCCGAAGAAAACAATCTTTCGCTGAGTATGATGGAGGAAGCGCTTAAACCGAAGTTGTTTGAGACGTTCTCTAAAATTTCTTCAACTTATAAGAAAGCGGAAAAGCTACGTACCAAAAAACTCGTAGCCATACGCGGTGGAGATGAATTTAAGCGCCCATCCGAACGGCGGCTGGAAAAGCTTGATGACGAGCTGGTTGAGATGCTTCAAACCGTTAAATTCAATAATACCTCTATAGAGGTATTGGTTGAAGAGCTTTATAATCACAATCGACGCATGGTGAAGGTTGAAGGTCAATTATTGCGTCTTGCACTCAGGTCTAAGGTTAAGCGAGCTACATTTCTCGAATCCTACTTCGGGCGTGAGCTTGACCCGCGTTGGACTGCTGCAATGGGCCGTAAAAAAGAACCTGGCTGGAAAACCTTTACAACTAAGCATAAAGCTGAAATCAAGACGATACGGAGTGAAGTCGCCAGCGTCATTGATCGTATTGGGCTTCCACCAGCTGATCTCCGAGCTCTTGTCCTACAGGTGCAACGCGGTGAACGTGATGCTGCACGTGCCAAGAAGGAAATGGTAGAGGCTAATCTCCGGTTAGTGATTTCAATCGCAAAAAAATATACCAACCGTGGTCTACAGTTTCTTGATTTGATCCAAGAGGGTAACATTGGATTAATGAAAGCGGTTGATAAGTTTGAGTATCGCCGTGGCTATAAATTCTCAACTTATGCGACGTGGTGGATTCGTCAGGCTATTACTCGTTCGATCGCCGATCAGGCCCGTACGATCCGTATCCCGGTACATATGATCGAGACAATCAATAAGCTTGTCCGCACCAGCCGCCAAATTTTGCATGAGATAGGACGAGAACCAACTCCAGAAGAAATCTCGGGGCGCCTTGGTATGCCTCTTGAGAAGGTACGCAAAGTACTCAAAATCGCCAAGGAGCCAATCTCGTTAGAGACGCCGATTGGCGATGAGGAAGACAGTCACCTCGGCGACTTCATTGAAGATAAGAACGCTATACAGCCGCTCGATGCTGCTATTCAGGGTAACCTGCGTGAGACTACCACTCGCGTCCTGGCTAGCCTCACGCCGCGTGAGGAACGCGTGCTTCGTATGCGTTTTGGCATTGGGATGAACACCGACCATACTTTAGAGGAGGTTGGCCAGCAATTTTCAGTAACGCGCGAACGTATTAGGCAGATAGAGGCTAAGGCACTGCGGAAACTCAAACACCCCTCCCGCTCGCGTTTGCTCCGAAGCTTTCTAGATACCTAACAGGGCGTGGCGAATATATACTCTTTATTGCTACTCGATTTGTTAATATGGCCAGGGGTTATCGAAGCTGTCTAAAAAGGCTACTTTTTCAAGTGGTGTCCGGCTAATTGGACCAAATCTCCCCACTGGATAGCCGATTGGTAGTATAGCGAAAGAGCTAACGTTATCGGGTAACCCGAGAAGCTTTTCGACTTCTACGCGGAACGTGATGTGGCGGGCGGTAAGAGTTGCGCCGAGCCCTAGTGCACGGGCAGCAAGCAACATATTCTGAACGGCCGGATATATTGATGCCCCACTTGAGGCGCTAGGCGAGTTGGCTTCCTCTGCACAAGCAATTATCCAGACCGGTGCCTTATGGAAGTTTTCTGTCAGATACTCAATAGCCGCCTCATTTCGGTGATGCTGATCTAGTGCTGGACCTGGCTCTTTCGGTGCTTGAGCATCGTGACGTGGTTTTTGTACCTCGTCATAAGCACGTTTGTAATAGACTTGAACCGCTTTTTTGATCTCTGGATCTTTGATTACAAGAAAGCGCCATTTTTGACTGTTACCACCATTTGGAGCGCAGGTAGCCGCCTCAAGAATTTGCGTAATTAAAGCATTCGGTATTGGATCGGGTTTGAGGCGCCGCATGGCACGCATAGTGCGCTGAATATCAAAAAGATCGGTGCTTTTAAGGTCTATTTTNTGATCAGTCATCATATTTCTCTTCGTATTATCTGTAATCTAACGGGAATGGTGCTNTNTGGTCTANACTGATACTTTTGAGATNTAAGCGTAGGGTTTGANATTGCCGCCATCGATGCACANAATTTTACTTGTGTGCTGAGTGCCTCCTTGACCCGCTGCGGGGAGTGAGCGAAAACTAGGCTGTTCAGGTGGGGCCCGTAGCTCAACTGGTTAGAGCAGGCCGCTCATAACGGTCTGGTTGCAGGTTCGAGTCCTGCCGGGCCCACCATTAATCCCATTTTATCGCTACTGTAAAACCACCCTTATTTGGACCGCTTATGCCTGATTGATTGAAGCCCTGGCAGTTATGGGCTTTGTAATTCCGTTCATCGATTTGGTTTCACTCTCGTATTACCTCTTCTCTAAAGGAAATAAATTCTCCACTATGTTGCTCTACGGAGTCTGTGATCGGGAATGACAATAAAGAATCAAAATTTTTTGGGTAGTGAAGCCACTCGGAACGCCTATATCGGGAGCCCTATTAAACGACTTGAAGACCCCCATCTTTTGATAGGAAGGGGTAAATTTGTCGACGATATTGCGCGCGAGAATTTACTGCACGCAGTTATGTTAAGAAGCCCTATTGCTCACGGTTTTATAAAGGCGATAGATACCACAGCGGCAAATAAAATGCCCGGTATCCATTCCGTGATAACGGCCGCGGATTTAGGCGATAACATTCCCCTTGTGCCTTTGCGGCTTATGCCAATGGAAGAGTTGGAGTTGCTTGGCCAGCCAGTTATAGCTCAAAAAAAGGTTCGATATGTCGGCGAGGTTTTAGCCGTGGTTCTCGCGGAAAATCCAGCCCGCGCAGAAGATGCTCTGTCAGCGATAAACGTTGATATTGAAGTGCTGGAAGCGGTCTCAAACTGCAACGATGCTAATTCAGGTAGATCGCTGTTATTTGCAAACTGGAATAATAATAAAGCGATTACCTACAGAGCGACTAGGGGCGATATCTCGCCGGCATTCGAGACATCTGATTACGTTCGTAGGGAACACCTTTCTACACAGCGCCAACTGGCCCACCCGATGGAGCCCCGGGGAATCCTTGCTGATTGGAATGAAAATGATGATCATCTGACGGTAGAGGGAGCTGCAAAGGTACCCTTCGCTAACCGCAAAATACTTGCGAAAATGATGGGGCTATCTGAAAACTCGATCGATATGATTGAGAGTGATGTCGGCGGCGGGTTTGGAGCCCGCGGCGAATTTTTTGCTGAAGATTTCTTAATTCCTTTCGCGGCGAGATTGACCGGGAACCCAGTAAAATGGATTGAAGATCGCCGTGACCATCTCCTGACTACAGGACACGCTCGTGAGATGAGTTGCGAAATTGAGATTTCCTGTAAAGCGGATGGAACGATCCTTGGTCTGCGGGGTGAGGTTTGGGTAGATGCGGGAGCGTATTATCGGACCAATGGTACCATTAGTCCGAGGAACGTTGCTCAATTTATGTCCGGCCCATATCGAATTCCAAATATTGATATTCAGTCGCATGCGATGCTGACTAATAAGGCACCTATTGGAACATATCGAGGGCCAGGCCGTTTTGAAGCTGACTATTTCCGTGAGAGACTTTTCGATATCGTCGCCGGTGATCTTGGTATCGACCAAGTGGAGTTTCGTCGCCGAAATTTGGTAGTGGAACCGGAGATGCCATATCCGATTGCTACTATTAAACCAGTGGAACGAGAGGAAAAATTTGATAGTGGTGACTATCTTATGACCCTTGATCATTGCCTAGAAAAGTTTAATTGGTCGATAAAAGAAAAATTGCAGGGTCAGCTGGTCGATGGCGTTTATCATGGGCTTGCTGTTGGATGTTTTATTGAAGGTGGTGCGGCCGGCCCTAGCGAAGATGCAAAGGTCGCGCTGCAAGCCGATAATTCTGTCCATGTTTTTGTAGGGTCAACCGCCGTTGGTCAGGGTGTGATGACAGCTTTGACACAAATTGCCGCCGATGCAATGGAAATACCTATCGAGCAGGTAAAGTTATTTCATGGCTCAACAATCTATGTGAAGGAAGGTTTTGGATCCTATCACTCACGCTCTACGGTTATGGGTGGGTCCGCTATTATCAAGGCGATAAAAAGGTTGCGGGAGTGCATCGGTCAAGCGGCAGCGGTTCGGTTTGGTTGTTTGGCCGAGGAGGTTGAAATTTCCGATGGTGCTGTAAAAGCGGGAGATGGCCGTTCTATTAGCTTAGGAGAATTGGCTAATGATGTCCCGGAGATAGAAGAAACCTTCCACAATCATAAACACACCTACGCCTACGGTTCAGCAGCCGCTCATGTGACCGTAGACCCGAATACGGGAAATGTCGAGTTGCTTGATATGTTGATGGTTGAGGATGTAGGGCGAATAGTGAACCCACTAACTCTGCACGGACAAGCTATTGGCGCAATGGTTCAGGGGCTCGGTGGGGCGTTTCTCGAGCACATGATATATGATGAAAATGCGCAGGTTGTTACGGGAACGCTGGCTGATTATTTATTGCCACAATCGTCAAATTTCCCCAACATTCGAGCAATTATGCTTGGGGAGAAAAAATCGCCTATAAATCCTCTTGGGGTAAAGGGTGGCGGTGAAGGGGGTATACTACCTTGTGGTGGTTTAATGGCTAATGCAGTCGCATCGGCTCTTTCCTCATATGGTATTCAACCAAATCAACTGCCATTGTCGCCAGCGTATATCTGGGGTCTGATTAATATGAGATCCGCTGATTTAGAAACAAAGGATTAGGAGGTAGCGATGTCCGAGCGTGAAACAATCCATTTGGCTGCCGATCTTTCTTTCCTCCACACAGATTTTTTGTGGAGGATGTCGGGTTCGTGGGTCGATTATCCCTATTATAGTACCTCAGAGTTTTATGAGAATATCGCAAAAATTGCTGAGTGCGGAAGGTTTGATTTATTATTTTTCGGTGACACTGGCGGTACCTCCGAAGACTACGGCGGGAACCACGATGCGGTTGTGCGAAATGGGGTAAAGTGGCCGCGCCACGATATGACAGCCATGATCCCTATCTTAGCGCGCGTTACCGAGGGAGTTGGGTATGCTCTCACCATGTCGACGACCTACCACCATCCGTTCCATTGTGCGAGAACTTTTAACGCGTTGGATCATGTCACCCGGGGACGGATCGCTTGGAATGCTGTAACTTCGGCTTATAAGGGTGAGGCGGCGAACTGGGGCTTTGACGTGATGATGGAACACGGCGAGCGTTACCGTCGGGCTCAAGAATTTTTGAAAGTGGCCTGCGCGCTCTGGGATAGCGTGGAACCGGACGCGCTTGTAATGGACCGTGAGAGTGGAGTATTTGCCGACCCAGAAAAAGTTCATCGCATCGATTTCAAGGGCGATTATTTTAACGTGCGGGGTCCGTTGCCAGCATTGCCTTCACCCCAGCAACGCCCCCTTATTATTCAAGCTGGACAATCTGGACCTGGCATGGATCTTGCTGCGACTTATGCGGATCTGCAGTTCAGCACCAGACGAACAGTCGAAAGTATGAAACAACATCGAAAAGCTCTCGATGAAAAACTTCTATCTTTTGGTCGGCAGCCCCGTGATCTGGGAATTCTCTGGTCGGTACGTGTTCAAGTTGCCGAATCTAAATCAGAAGCAAGGGCTAAAGAGCAGGCATTTCTGGATTCAATTCCCCCTGAAGGAGGGCTAATAGAGATGTCTCAGTGGTTTGGGGTTGATTTTTCTACAGCTGAACTAGACATGACATTGGCGGATTTTGCCGACCAGGTAAAAGCGGTGAATGGAAACCTCGGCACATTTGAGGAAATCGTGAAAACCACTGAGCCCAATATGACTGTTCGTGAGTTAGGTCGAGATTACATGACTAAAAGAATTATGACCGCGGAGGGTACGCCGAAGGAGATCGTCGACAAATTGGAAATGATGCATTACGAGACTGGCGCGAATGGTGGCTTTATTTTGGGGCGTGGATTCCATGCAACGGATAACATCAAAGAATTTGTTGAGCATGTTGTCCCAGAGTTGCAGCGACGCGGGCTTTCGAAGAAAGAATATAGCGGTTCCACAATGCGCGAAAATTTCAATGATTGAGGAAGTTAGGTGGCCAAGACCAAGAGGCCAATTTAGTGGCCACATGCTTTCTCTAAAGCCATACCGACGAAAACACTTTATACTATTTTATTGAGCCTAGGTGTTGAGGGTCGAAACTGGGTTTTCGGGAGGAATACAACCAACAACATTAGCCATCATTGCTGTTGTGCAGAAATGACCAATTGTATGAACAATCGTAATGATTTTCTTGTTGCCCAGCACAGTCTCAGCGGTCCGAAATCCCTTGTATGACAAATTGCCAGTTTCGAGAAGCTCTTTGGCTACCGCGTAAACCGCGGCATCATCCTCGTCATTAAACTGGGGTTGAATACCATCATTTATAGCCTCAATAATTTCTTTCGACAGACCGGCACTCAAAGCTGTTTTGGACTGCGCACTCCACGGGTAGGAGGCATTCCAGTGTTTTACGGTCAGCAACGAAACAATTCTCACCTGTACATTGGTTATCGGGCAATCGAGAAGGAATGAACTTGAGACATTATGGAGGTCCCATACCGGACCTGAATAGGCATATCCGATTGCAGGCCCAAAGCCGACCCGTCCATTATCGCCAACAATACGATCATAAATCCGGCCTTGGTCTTCATCCATTTCTTTGCGACTGAGTGGAGCTATTCTAGTCATTGATTCATTTCCTATTGATTCTATTCAGTTATTCGGTGCTTGAGCTTTGTGGAACCTTGATCACTACATCTTCTGGGTCAAAGACCACCTTAAAAGTGCGGGCGGGGACCATGCAGGGTGGGGCGGTGACTTCGCCATTTCGAACATCAAAACAACCCGCATGAAAATCACATTCAATAATATATTCATCCAAATACCCTTGAGATAGAGAGCCGGGGCCATGAGTGCAGAGATCATCAAGCACGAAGAACTCTCCGTTAACCTGAAAAACAGCTAGAGAGAATTCGCCCTTTTCAACTTTAAAGCCCCCATCTTTTGGGACGTCGGACTTCTTGCACAAATTCATGATAACGGAATCTGTCATAATAGTCTTAAATCAACCTAATTTGGATAAAGATATTTAGAGATAACTTTTTAATTCTCTTCTCATTTGCGCGCTAAAGTCTAATTAGGCGGCCACCTCCAGGCTGCAGCTTAGAAACCCAGTTCGGAGTTCATCAAGATTGAGCCTCCGCCCAATAAAAACCAATTTTGATTGCCGAAGGTTGGAATTCCAATTACCAAAGAAATCCCCTTCCAGCATCATATTTACAGCTTGCAGGATGAGTTTCCGATCGTCATTTTTAATCGACATGACGCCTTTGGTTCTGAGTATATCACTGCCTCTACGCGACAGTAATTCACGTAACCATTCTTCAAGCCTTTCGGAATCGAGAGGAGTGTCGCAGGTGAGTGATATACTGGTGATATCGTTGTGGTCGATATGATTATCATGACTATGCTCCTCAAGTTGAGGAGATAACTGGTCTTCTATCCGATTGAGATCAAATTTACATTGGTTCAATACAGATGTGACCGGTATATTAGCGCGATTGGTACAAGTAATTGGGGCAAACGGATTAATTTTCTTTAGCTGCATCTCGAGATCATTGATAGATACAGAAGCGTCATTGACTTTGTTTAAAACGATATGATCGCTGAAAACAATCTGATCTGCTACATCTTTATTTTTTTCCAGTTGGCTGAGTACATGTACGGCGTCGACAACGCATAACACGGAATCTAAATAACATTGGGCGCCGATGACCTTGTCAATTACCATCGTCTGGATAATTGGGCTTGGATTGGCTAGCCCGGTTGTCTCAATAATTATGCCATCGAGGTTTCGTTTTTCTAATAGTAAAGAACGTATCGTTCGAATTAGGTCGCCGCGAATAACACAGCAGATACATCCACTATTAAGTTCGATCAATTCTTCGTCGCCAGTCTTTATAAGATCAGCATCGATTCCGATATCACCGAATTCATTTACAATTACCGCATATTGTTGTCCAGCGACGTCTGATAAAATTCGATTCAGCAGTGTCGTCTTTCCTGCCCCAAGAAATCCGGTTAGGACGGTGACGGGGATTCTTCCGGCCGATACGCTAGTTTCCAAGGGCACCCGTTAGGACCATGGCATGAGTGAAACGTGAATAACTTCACCACTGCCACCAACTGCATTAATAGCTTCGTGGGTATCTTTAAGACTAAATTTGTGTGTGGTGATTTGGTCGATGTCATATCGATCGGTGTTAAGCTGTTTGAGGGCTAGTTCACAACTTTCAAAATTATGGCCTCGAGCGGCTTTGACTGTAATATATTTATTTCCGATTTTCCCAAGCGGAAAATTAGGAAAGACTGGTACATCTTCTCCTTGAATTTGTAGGGTGCCCCCCTTGCGTTTCATCGCCTCAACTCCAAGTAGGATAGGAATAGTACCGGCACCTGCAGTGCAATCTAGCGATACATCAACTCCCTCCCCTCCAGTGACTTCCATGATTTTTTCAAGTGGGTCTTCTTCCTCCACGTTGATTACGACATCCGCCCCAAGGGTTTTGGCGACTTTCAAACGTTTAGTATCTTTGTTTGTTCCCGTAACTATTATTAAAGATGCTCCGGCAGTTTTAGATGCAATTGTATTGCAAAGTCCCTGCTGCCCAGGGCCCTGAATAAGGACGCGGCTGTCATAGCCGACACCACAATCAAATAATGCCCATTGAACCCCATTGGCCATGGGAGTGACGACCCCAGCGTGTTCGGCGGACAAGCCATCAGGTATTTTGTGAAGCACCGAATTCCAGGGTAGGTACATGTACTCAGCAAAGCCGCCAAAAAGATGAGGCGCGCGTTCTGCAAGTGTGTAGCCAAAACGGAGGCCTTCCGGAAATTTACGCCAATCGGTATACATGCAGAGGCGGTATTCGCCTTTGTGGCACCATTCACAATCCATGCAACCGACGTAATGCTCGGCAAAAACCATATCGCCTTCTTTAAGGCCACGACGTTCCTGAAATATTTTTCCGGCTTTTGCTATATAACCAATATTTTCGTGGCCCATTATCACGGGCCCCTCAAAGGGAGGCTTTGAATAAAATTTTACATCTGTGCCGCAAATACCCGCCACCTCCACTTTTAGTAGGGCCGCCTCTGGCGGGATATCCGGCATATCGTATTCTCGGAATTCTGTTACTTGAGGCGCAATGCGAACGGCTGCATTTACTTTTTCAACCACGCTGAAGTCTCCCTTAGGTAAAGTTGACTAAGAACTATCAAAGCGGCAATCTATAGGCAAGATCAGACAATAAATTTGTTGAATTTTCCTATGTGAATTGCCCTCGAAAGGTTATTTCTGGACAGTTTCAGGTAGCGTTTAGATGTTTAGACGGCTTGGCCCCGCAACAGATATACTTAATGATATAGCTTTTATTGAGTCAATTTTTCGTGAACGTTTTCAGATTGAAAAAAAAGATATAATTCTGGTCTCTGAAGATCGAAGCACGACGCTTGGCTTTCCACCGTATGAAACTAATATAATCTTTTGGAAGGATAACATTCGTTATCGGCATAAAATTTTTTTGCGGATTGGCGATGTGAAGCATGAAGACGTTCCCGTTAGCTGGTTGTTGCCGTCACTAGAGGATAACGGGGAGGGTGATTGTTGTTAGATCTATTTTGGAAGGTCTTCCTTGATAGTTTTTTTTTTGTTAAATAGCGTTGCGTGATTATAGTTTTTAACTATTTTGTGTTCTAAACGCCACTTCGGCTAATAGGGAGAAGAGGAACAAATGACGGTTAATGGAACACCGCTGAAATTAGCAGTAATGAACGCCGTGCATGACTTGCCAGTGCTAGTCGCGCGCGATGAGGGTTTTTTCAAAGATGAGGGGCTCGATATTGAGTTTGTTACAACCCCCGGTATGGCGCAGGTAACAACGTCCCACACGGTAAAGTTTGACTCAGTATTTGAGCGGCCGCTTGACTCTGTATACAACGAAGGCGGGATTGACCAATTTCGTATGTGTGAATGGGGTATTGTTAAACGTGCCGTAGAGGCAGAGGCTGGTGGTTTGCGCTCCCGAAAAATTGTTTCACTCGGTGCTTCTATGTCAAAGTTTGCAATTGTTGTTAGCCCGGACTCAAATTGTTACGAGCCGGAAATGCTTAAGGGTAAACCTATTGCGGTAACTCCGAATAATGGCTCTCATTTTGTTACGTTAAAAATGATTGAAGGGTTTTTGGCAAAAGAGCATGTCAAGGTTACCAACGCTGGATCCATGCCGCAACGCATTGAGGCGCTCAAAAAGGGCGAAGTCGCTGCGGTAAGCTTAATGGAGCCGTGGATTAGCGTTGCCGAGAAGGAGGGTCTTCGCATTTTGATGGAAGCGCACTCTACTCGCGCCGAAGCGGCTGGCGATGATCTTGATGGTCCAACGCTTGCGGCCATGTTTCGCGCGCAGGCTCGTGCTTGTGAGGTCCTCGCTAAAGATCCCACGCCTTATATTCATTACTTTGTAAATGAAACAGGTGGTCGTCTGGAAGAAAAAGACTTCCGCCATCAGCGTTTACTGCATGCGCCTCCACAGCCCTATACTCGTGAGCGGTGGGATGACACCTACAATTGGACCGTAGGTTGGGACATGACAATGGCGAATGCTAGTTATGAAGATATCGTGGATAATCGCGCATTTGAATAGAGTGGGCATACATGCCCTCTGAACCCGTCGTTTTTATATTTTAATTTCAGGCTTGGTATCAGAGGGCATCTAGAAAGGCTAAAACACGTTCTGGCGCGCTTCGGTCCGTCTGCTTGTCGACGGAAACATCCCAATATTCTGAACCACTCGTGCATTCATGAAGATAGCGCGCGGCAGAAGTCGCATGAAAATTATCATTGCCGGGAATAATTAGAGTACGAATATCGAGTTTCATAAGATCCTCGGGCTCTGCACCAGGCGCCGTATCACGGTCGAATAGACCACGATACATATCAGTTACCATTGTGTGGTATTCGGCGGCGTCTAGATCGGCGTAGGCCTGAGCAAATTTCTCCGAATTTCGAATAGGCTGTCCCCACGGACCCCCACGGGGATCTCCCGAGAAGTTTTTTTTGTGGCTACGTACGAGTTCGACAACAGCCGACAAACCTCTTTCTTGAACAAAAGATAGGTGNTGCGCGAAACGTTCATGGCTGCTGATCCTGTATTTTGCTCCGCCGACAGGCCAGTAATGTGTTATCGATAGCGTACGGTGAGGGAGCGCGACACCAAAGGCGGCAACTGGTGCGCAGCCCATACAGCCCCCCATGACGTGTGCTGTCTCGACGCCCAAGTAATCAAGAAGGCCAGACCCTTGGCGGACAAAGTGTTCCCATGTAATTTTTTCAACTCGCCCGCCCGATTGTCCGTTTTCGCGGCGGTCAAACAAGATGCACTTGTACTTCTTAGGCAAATGATCAAGCAACCGGATGCGCTTGTAAATGCCAAGATCGGTCCATTGCTCAATGCGGGCATCAAAGCCACCGGGCGAGTACATCAGAATTGGTGGGCCGTCGCCCATTATCTCATAATGAGTATCAATCCCGTCTATCTTTACAATAGGCATTTTTTCTTCTCAAAATTTTTAATNTTAAATCTAAAATTATTCACATGATTTCTGCCCTCTGCCATCCCACCTGTCAACGCCATTGAAGCATTCGCTTCCCCTTAAGCCATTGACGGGGAACAGTTAATCTTTTANTTTGCGCGCGCTATAATCACAATTTGACTTCAATTTTGNTGTTAACATAAAGCCTACAGTTAACGCTGNATGTGCCAATCGAAGGGCGATATTTTGAATCCCACGTCTTTTGAAATTGTTGGCCGTTACAGCGNCGCAAGGTAGAAAATGAGTATTTGCTGTTAGGCAGACTATTGAGTTGAGAGGAGAACACTATGCTTCGCAAGGAAGTTAATGATCTACTGACCCAAACCGATAAAGGAACACCCATGGGTGAGCTTTTTCGGCANTANTGGATTCCAGCGATGTTGGCCTCTGAACTTCCCGAAAACGATTGTCCGCCGGTGCGTGCTGAACTTCTTGGGGAGAAATTAATCGCATTTCGAGACACTGAAGGTCGTTATGGTCTTGTCGAAGAATTTTGTGCCCACCGCCGNGTTTCCCTGTGGTTTGGNAGAGTTGAAGAAGGGGGGATCCGCTGCCCTTATCATGGTTGGAAATATGACCATACAGGCCAATGCGTTGATGTGCCCTCGGAGCCCGAGGAAAGTGGTTTTTGTCAATCTATCAAACTGCAAAGTTACCCGCTGATAAAGGTTGGTGATTTGCTATGGACCCACATGGGCGATCCAGAAAANCCTCCGCCAGANCCCGAGTGGGAATTTGTGACGGTTGCTCCCGAACAAACAGTAACNACTAAGCGTATACAGGAATGCAACTGGCTCCAGGCCCTTGAGGGTGGAATTGATTCTAGCCATGTGTCATTTTTACANTCTCAAGAGTTAGAGAGGGATCCCCTTTTTAAGGGTGCAAAAGCGAATACTTACAATCTAGGTGACCTTAAACCTGTCTTCGAGGTTTCTCCCTCTGAGGGGGGTCTCTACATCGGTGCCCGGCGTAACGCTGAAGACGGTCAATATTATTGGCGTATAACCCAATGGGTGATGCCGTTTTTCACAATGATACCGCCCCGCGCAGATCACCCTCAGCACGGTCATTTNTGGATACCCATTAATGACGAATATTGTTGGACTTGGAGCTACGACTATCACCCAAACCGACCTCTGACGGCAGAGGAACGCCAGGCTTGCCTCGATGGCAAAGGGGTCCATACAGAAAATATTCCCGGTACATTCCGGCCCGTCCAAAACAAGGATAATGACTATCTAATTGACCGGGAGGCACAGAAAAGAGGGGAAACCTANTCTGGTGTATTTGGTTTCGGAATGCAGGATGCCAGCCTGCAAGAGTCGATGGGGCCAATTGTCGACCGATCACGTGAAAACTTGGTCCAATGCGACTACGGAATNGCAATGACACGTAATCGGTTACGAAAAGCGGCGACGGACCTTCGTGANAAAGGGATTATGCCGCCCGGACGCGATCCCGAGCATATGAAGGTGCGGTCAATTGCCGTGAAGTTAGATCCAGACTTAAAATATGCNGAGGCCTGTCAGGACGANATGATCGCAGAAGAAGGAAAACTTCGGGCTACAATCTAATTTTAAATCACCGTGAAGGGCAAAGAGCTCAAAACAAAANCCTTTTTTGATTATTGGACATGGTAGTTTAAAGCTAGGCCTTTGGATTTATCCNTTAGCGGTAGTCATTAACTCTATTAAGCCAATGTCCTTCTCTTTAGTCAGTAAGACCTTGGTCGAAAAGTCGNAGTAACCGTCAGCAAGAATATCCACACGATAATGATTGTTGAGCAGCAAGCCGGTTAACCAAAATTCGCCGAATTCATTCGANATGGTTTTGAGAATTGTACCATCCATCAGGTTGGTTGCTTTAACTGATGCGCCTATGACGACCTCATCAGCTTTGCCATTGATAATTGCTCCGGTGATCCAGGGCTTGGGAAGACCTCGCCATAAAACGCGGGGTTTAACCTCATGCTCAGGATGTAGAAACTCAAGCGAGCNGTCCGTGGCATCGGCCTGTTTAAAAAGGATTGCTTCATGTGGGCATANATCGACGCAACGCGGGAGCTCGCCTTCATCCAAGCGATGGGCGCAGCCAGTGCATTTTTGTGCAATNTTGAGATCGTCATTCTTATAAATTACGTCGTAGGGACAAGCAGGCTGGCAATCACCACAACCAGTACANTTTTCTCCATCAATCCATACCAGCCCATCATCTCGGGTCTTGATCGCACCCTCGGGGCACGCAGTGACACAAGGTGCTTCTTCACAATGCTGGCACATGAGTGGCAGAAAACTCATTCGGACGCGAGGAATGGTGCCACGTTCAACCGCCTTAACATTCATCCAGAAATGTCCGCCTTCGGGCTGAGGCTTTGACCAAGGAATGTAACTGCTATCTACATGCTCATCCTTGCAGGCGACGACACAGAGGTTACAACCTGTGCATTTGTCGACTTCNATGATGAAGTTCTTTTGGTTCATACTGTCCCTCCAGGCACCTCGCCTTGGACAAGCTCATTATAATTCACGGCAACGCCTGGTTCTATTTTAGTTGGGTCTATCTTTTCTAACTCAACCAAAAATCCACTTATATTCATCTCCGGAATTTCGATTTCCGTCCCTTTCTCATATTTTTCCTGAACAGTTGGGGCAATTAGATTGATGCACCCGCCTCGATCAACCTTGCGGTTATCNAGTAAGGCAAAATCGATCTTAGCNCCGTGATCGATCGACAGGGCACCGGGAATGATCCGTTCTGTAATCACCGCGCCAAATAAGATCGCGCCNCGGTCATTGTACGCCATGANAATGTCACCTTGTTTNATGCCGCGCCCGCCCGCATCGTCGGGATGTATCCAGCAGGGTTCGTAAAAATAGTTGTCTTTGCCTCTTATTTTGCCGAGTTCACGGATCCAAACGATATCGTCGCCTTGGACGTGAAAGCGGTATTTAGGGTGGTTGGTCATCACGGAAAGTGGATATTTCTTTGATTTTTTGGAGTCTGCCTGTTCCGAATGGGTCAGCCACTTTGCAAGGGGCGGGCGTTCAGCGCTGTCCGGGGCGAGCTCGGTAATACGCTTGGAGACAAATTCAATCTTGCCACTCGGTGTCTCAAGTTCGTCAGCTTTTTTCCAGTACCAGTGCTGACCTCCAGTATGTTCGCTGTAGCCATATTCTTTTTTTATTTGGACCCATTCCTCCCAGCTGGGACAATCATAAATAAGATATTTTTGCTTCTTGAAGTCTTTCCATGACAAATGATCGCGCTTTGCTGCCAGCGTGCCCTCATAAGATTCTTTTAACCAATCATCGACAGGTGGGAAGGCATCATCCAAACCCAGTCGTTGGCCAATCATCCGATGGATCTCATAGTCACTCTTCGACGCACCTAGGGGTTCGATAGCGGCCTCCTGATAGAAGAGAGCTAAAATATCGCTGCGCTGAACAACGACAAGGTCTTCATGTTCATAATTGGTTTGTGCGGGCAATATCAGGTCAGAAAAATTTAGATCATTTTCTAGCCAAGGGTGAATACCAACTACAAACTCGAGATTATCGCTCCGAAGAGATTCCAGCCAGTTGCTCCCGTGGCCCCAGCTGCCTGGCTGACTTCCATTCTCGTTCCATACCATACGGATACCCGGGTGATCATCGGTTGGTGGGTAGCGGTAACTCTCAAACTGATCATCCGCCTTGGCGAGTGCCGCGGTCGTCCCTTTCCAGCTTATATTACGCTGTTGGATGGCCTCTGCCGCCAGAGTGCGAGGAATAAAGACTGGTGATTTCGGTCCGTGCCCGATGGCGTACTCAATCATCGGACTAAAGGCCAGGCCATGAAAGTCAACCTCTGGATAGCGTGGTACTTGCGCTAGTGATTTTTTATAGAAAGAAGGGGCACCAGTCCGAAGGAACTGCCGGCCGGGACTGCCAAAACCCTGCATCGCTAAAACATAAGCCTCCATTCGGGCGGTCAGGTGGGATAGTGTCCCACGTATCTTGGGGCCGCCGAAATAAACCGAAACAGTAGTTCTTTTAGTAGCCCATTCTCGCGCCAGGGCCTTGATGGTTGAAACCGGGATGCCGGTGATACTGGAAGCCCATTTAGGTGTTTTTTCGATTCCGTCATCCTGACCCAGTACATGTGCTTTTAATACGTCAAAACCGATTGTGTGGGTGTCGATATATCCTTTGTCGTAAGTGTCCTCGGCAATCCAAATATGCGCGATAGCTAAATAAAGCGCGGCATCAGTATTAGGTTTAATCGGGATCCAGGTGTCAGCATGAACAGCGGCGGCGTGGTTAAGGTCGGGTGCAATGGCAACAATCTTGATCCTTGCTTTTTTTAGCCATTTTGGCATTTCAAGGGCGATTGAGCCGGACATGCCAAAGCCCGTTGCCTCCGGATCATTGCCCGAAAAGATTACCATTTCAGCGTGTTCGAGCACGTCGTCCCAAACCGCATCTTGGTATGGTTCGCCGAGGGTGTCGTCGAAGCCCCAGACATGTTTAGCACCCCAATAATAGCCTTCCCAGCTGTCGGGGTTGCGGACTTGCTGGGTCCACCAACCCCATCCCTTGCGCTCCCTGAGCATATCGAACAGGTAGTGACCCCAAAAATGAAGGGATTGCAGATAGCCGCTTTGGCCATGGCCGTCAGCCTGAACTAATACAGGCTCCATAGATCCGTATTTTTCGTAAATCTTTTCTAGTTGAGTGACAATTATATCGAGAGCTTTGTCCCAGCTTATTGGTGAATAGCTATCGCTGCCACGTCCAGAAGGGTTTGGTTTTTTAGGATCCCACCCGTCGCGTAGTAAAGGAAACTTTACCCGTGTATTCGCGTGCACTCGCTGTTTAGCAGCAAATGCTAACGGCATCTGTACTTCTTTGCGGGGACGCGAGTAGTTGCCCCGTTGGGTAGTCTTTATTTCATAAAGTTGAACGTCTTCCGGAATATAAAAGGGCAACGAGCGGACAATTTTTCCGTTTTCAACATGGCATTCAAGGGGAAAGTTAGACCTCGCCAGCCCACTGCCGGGGTGAGAGACATAGACTTTTCGGCAGGTAGGGTTATCAGTCATTCTTTACGCTTCCGACTTTTGCTAAACTACAACCCTCCATATTTTTGTAGTTTTCTGAAAATACCTTAAATTCAGGAGCGGTTTCAATAATCAGATTTGTAGGTTTTTGCTCTGTCATTGGCAAAATGTGTCTGTAACGTCTTTGCAAGTCAACTTAGCTGCGCGCTATGGTTTTCTGTTTCGCCTAGGATTAGGTTATTTAACCAATGGGTCAACTAACCCGGCCTTTGCATTTTGTGAAAGGTAGAGAAGGAAGAAAGTAACATGAGTGAAGACCGAAAACTCCATTTCGGCGCTTTTATGCGACCGGTAACTATCCATACCGGAGCTTGGCGTTATCCCGGCGCTTATGCAGATGCAAACTTTAATTTCCAACATATTGTTAAATTTGCGCAAAAACTTGAGCAGGGAAAATTTGATGCGTTCTTTATGGCCGATCATTTGGCTGTGTTTAATATGCCGATGGACGCGTTGAAGCGCTCTTCGACCCCTACATCGTTTGAGCCGATGACACTGCTGCCTGCCCTGGCAATGGTGACTGAGCATCTTGGCTTAGTGGCGACTGGGTCGACAACTTATGATGAGCCGTTTCACGTCGCACGTCGCTTTGCATCGCTCGACCATATCAGCGACGGGAGGGCCGGCTGGAACGTTGTGACTACATCGAACCCCAACGCTTCGATGAATTTTGGCCGGGACGACCAAATGGAGCACGATGAGCGTTATAACCGAGCTCGTGAGTTTTATGATGTGGTCACTGGGTTATGGGACAGTTGGGCTGATGACGCCTTTATCCGCGATCAAGAAAGCGGTGTATTTTTTGACCCTGACAAGATGCACGTCCTTGATCATAAGGGTAAATATTTGAAAGTCCGTGGCCCGCTGAACATTGGCCGTCCCGTTCAAGGGTATCCGGTGATCGTGCAAGCAGGAGCTTCTAATGCGGGAAGGCAACTCGCCGCTGAGACTGCTGAGGCTGTATTCACCGCGCAAAGTAACCTCGCAGCCGGTCAGAAGTTTTATGCCGATGTGAAGGGCCGCATGCAAGCCGCTGGGCGCAATCCTGATCATATGAAAATTCTACCAGCATGTATGGTCATTATTGCGGATACACGAGAGGAGGCGCGTGAAAAGCGGATGAAGCTAGATAGCCTGGTTCATTATGAAAGCGCTATCGCGTCACTCTCAATTGCGCTTGGCGTTGATGCTGCCAAGTTTGAACAAGATAAGCCGCTACCGAACGATATTCCTGAAACGGAGGCCGGCCAAAGCAGTCGGGAGCGCGCTATAAGAGCGGCTGAGGAAGACAATCTGACGGTTCGTCAGCTCGCGCAGCGCCTTGGCGGACATTCAAGCCTCTGCTTGATGGGTACGCCTGATGAGGTTGCCGATCAAATGGAAGAATGGCTGATGACCCGCGGCAGTGACGGCTTTACGATACAGTTTCCTTTTGTACCTGAGGGTATAGACGATTTTGTTGACCGTCTCGTGCCGGTGTTGCAAGATCGTGGATTGTTTCGAAAGGAATATGAAGGAAAAACGTTGCGCGAAAATATGGGCCTGCCCCGACCCGCCAACCAGTTCTTCCCGGACTAGGGTCACCTCCCTCATCTGCATCGCATCATCGTCATTAATTCCCCAACAGAGCCAACGTTTTCGATATCATTTATCGCTGCAGCCAACTCATCGATCTTATTATCGGTGAGGCAATATCCCGCACAATTCCGTAACTTTTCTTCTAACTGATCTGGTGACAGTGGGTTTTCTGGCGCGCCAAGTGGGTGATCGCAACGAGCGCTCACAGTATTACCATCGTTGGTTTCAACTTCAGCAATAGCCTGGCCATTTATCAAATCGTCGTCGGGAATAATCTCAACTTTGTTGGCAGCAAAATCCCGTAATATTGGGCTGTCGTAATACTCTGGCTCAAACTGGTCTAGGGTAACCTTCCGGTCCTTAAGGTAAATTCCTGTGACGTAATGTGCCGACAGCAAGGCTTCAAATTTCGCGTCATAGGTCGAAAACCCACCATGCATCTTGTAGGGCGTTTGGCTCAGCCTCAGACGTACCTTGGCGACATCTTTAAATTCAACGTCATGTTCCTGTACGACATTAAATAAGGAGGTAATAACTTCCTGCAACGCGGTTGCGGATGGCCACATGCGAAGCGCGATGCGTTGAAGTTCCCAGTGATCACCGAGTTTGCTAGTAACGGCGTCGGGGAGCCCGCCTTCGGCATAGGTGTTGTAGAGGCCTCCATCTTCGGTAGTTAGAAAATCTTTGGTTGCTACGAAACCTTGTTCGGCCAACAACGCGGCCATAAGCCCGGAAAGGGCAGCTCGACACTGATGAAACTTGACTGTCGGCGTGCCCCAGGCGGCAAAGGTTCCGGCGGCCTGACTACCAGCGAGGCCAAAGGCCCGCGCCATTGTTTCAGTGTTAAAGCCACGAAGGCAGCCGACGGCTGCGGCGGATCCAAAAGGCCCGATGACGCCTGGGCCGTGCCAGCCTTTGGCGCGGAATTTTGGATAATCTAGGCCTAAGCCGATGCGGGTGGTTACTTCAAACCCGGCGGCCAAGGAGGCAAGCAATGCCGCCCCGGATAAGTTATCTCGCTCGGCTATCGATAGAGCTGGTGGGACGACCTCAGGGGTAATATGAGTAAGGGTTGCACGGTGGACGTCACACATCGTTACTGCCGTAATTAGATACCCGTTCATCATCGTGGCGCCGGCGAGAGAAATTTGTTTTCCACCTATAACACTGCTTTCCTCGGATTGACCTAACGCTGAGGCCATCGCGTGCAGTTGGTTGGTCTCCTCCCCTTGATGACCGGCGAGGGCGCAGGCCAATGAATCGATTAAAAGCGCAATAGTAGAGTTTTTGACATCGGTGGGAATATCGTTGAGGCTTATTGACGCGGCAAATTCGGCAATTTTTTCTGTTGTCCCCTGCGACATAAGCTTCTCCTTTGGTAAATTTGTTACACAATAACGGTGCCTCCCCTATATGCGCAATTGCTCCGCGGGGAAAAATAGGAGAGGTATGGGTGTAATTGGGATCGACTATTTTTTATATCCGGCTATTTGCTGATGTTGTGTCAACGACCCATCTAATGTTACTCGGTGCGGGAGCGATAATTGTTGAAGGGTTGGACCTTCGCAAAATTGTAACGGGGTCCTACAATTTGACTTGTCTTCCAATGAAGATTGCTGGTGCCGATAGGGGGCCGGTGAGGGCTATTCTGACTAAAGGATGAGGCAAATGCTAAGTGGTAAAGAGTATCTCAAAAGCATACGCGATGGCCGGCGGGTTTATATTGGCAAAGAGTTGGTCACTGATATCACTAATCACCCCGCTTTTGTTAAGGGTGCTCAGTCTGTAGCGATGATTTATGATCAAAAATCAGCTCCAGAAAATCGAGATGTGATGGTCAGCGAAGAGGACGGTGAAGAGTTTTCAACCTATTTTCTTAAACCTAAAACTCGAGATGATCTTGAAAAACGTTATGAAACGCATCGGAGGATAGCCGCCTGGACACATGGATTTATGGGTCGCTCTCCCGATAATTTTCCGAGCTATTTGACCGGTCTTGCAACTCAACCAGAGGTTTTCAACGAATTAAGAGGGGGCACCGGTGATTTTCTTGAGGCCTATTATCTCAAGGCTCGACGAGACGATCTTTATATGTCCCACGCCGTTACGAACCCCCAGGGCTCGCGACGCGCTGGAGAAGAAATTCAGGCGGCTGGTGCCGTGTCACCGACCCTCCGGGTGGTATCTGAAGACGACGACGGAGTGACCATTAATGGATTAAAAATGATTGGTACGGCTTCTATCTATTGTCATGAGACCTGGGTTGGTAATTTGCAGCCAGTCCCTCCGGGTAATGAGGCCGAAACAATAACTTGTGCAGTACCTCTGAATTATGATGGCGTGTCAATTTGGTCACGAAAGTCCTATGAGAAGATGGCGAATACTGAGTTTGATATGCCACTTTCAGCGCGATATGACGAGACTGATGCGGCGATACTATTCGAGAATGTCAAAGTCCCGTGGGAGCGTGTGTTTTTGCACAACAATGTTGCTATGACGCGTGAGATTTATTTCAAGACCCCGGGACATTCGCTTGCCAACCATCAAGCCAACATCCGATTTGCCGAAAAGCTACGGTTGATCGTGGCAATTGCTCGCAAATTAACTGAGTCCAATAAGGCAGGGAACATCCCTGCGGTGAAAAGCACTCTTGGAAATTTAGCAGCTCAACTCGCGACTTTGGACGGCATGGTGCGGGGGCAGATATTTGATTGTGAGGATATGCCAGGAGGTTATGTCACAATAAACAAGCGCTTCATGTATGCTGCGCTGCACTGGTGTACGAATAACTATTCAACGATTTGTGATGTTGTAAGAGAGCTGATGGGTGGAGGCCCAATTCAGATGCCAGCAGATTCGTCTGTGATGGAAGATCCTGACCTAAACAAAAAGTTCGAAACATACTGGTCGTTACCAAATCAGAGCGCCAAGGACAGAATGAAACTTTTTCGACTTGCTTGGGATATTTTGGGAACGGAATTCGCAGGACGACATATGCTTTACGAGAAATTTTATGCAGGTCCCGGGTTCATAATGGATCTTTATAGTTACCATCACGCCCGATGGGATGAGCTAGACGTCATTGTTGATGATTTGATGGCGGGGTATGACCTTTGAGGTGGCTAACCCACCATCAAACCTTAACTGCAGATCAGTCGGTTCGGCTAGTCACTTCAAGTAGGTGATAACCAAATTGTGTTTTGACCGGTCCCTGAACTTCGTTCACCGGCGCGCTGAACACGACTTGGTCAAATTCAGGGACCATTTGGCCGGGTCCGAAGGAGCCGAGGTCACCACCGCTGGCCCCGGATGGACAGGAAGAATGCTCTTTCGCAAGGTCAGCAAAATTCGCGCCGCCAACAATTTTTGTTTTGAGCTCTTCGCATAGCTCCTCAGTATCAACCAAAATATGTCTTGCTTCGGCCTGGGCCATAAAGTTTCTCCTAAATTAATTTATAAGCTTTTGTTTTCTTGATAGTTGATAACCTTTCGCCCGCATGGCATCAACCATAGGATATCTAATAGTTATATAACAAACTCCTCTCTGCCATTCATCTTTGTTCCGTGTTAGAGCTAACCCCAATTTGTAAATTAAGAGCAGCATGCAGAGATGAGCACACTTCCAAGAGAAAATTTACGCGATTTTATTAATGATTTTCGCCTCGACGTTAAATTCCGATATGTGCCATTCCGGGGTTATTATCGGCATAGATCCCATAAATATATGCGTAAAATTGACCCCGAAATGGGATTGCTTAAATTTATTGTTAATCCAAAACGCATCTGCCTGGATGTCGGCGCAAATCTTGGTTTGTTTACTTACTTTCTGTCCCGTTACTCCCCGCATGTCTACGCGTTTGAGCCAAACCCTATCCCCTTGAGGATTTTACGCTATGTTGCGGACAGGAATGTCACGGTGCTGCAAATGGCTTTATCTAATAAAACCGGTGAAGCTGAACTTGTAGTACCTAAGGGTCGCAAGGGGTGGTCAAGTAATGGCGCTAGTATAGAATACGGTGAAGGCGAAGGGCATGTTGTCAAAGTGCCTGGCAGCCGCATTGACGACCTTGATTATAGGGACATTGGTTTTATCAAGATCGACGTCGAAGGACACGAAAAATCTGTCCTTGAAGGCGCTCAGAAAACCCTCGAAAGGGACAGACCTAACCTTTTCGTTGAAAATGAATTCACACATGCCGGCGATGGTGTCGCCGATGTTTTTGATATGATGAAGGCACTTGAGTATGACGGTTTCGCACTAATTGATGGAGTATTATCGAACATCAATCGTCTGTCTCTGGAAGAACATCAGATCAATGCAGAGCGTGGTACTGGTGGTCGTTACGTGAAAAATTTTATTTTTATCCCTAAGTAGAGTGTTTTTGGCATTTTTCTACCATCGTTTTTAATTTAGCTAAAAATAAACCGGAGACCCTCATGAACATCCAACTTTACTATGCTCCAATAACTTGCGCATTGGCGCCTTATATAACATTGACAGAGGCGGGGGCCGAGTTTGAGACTATTCCGCTCAATTTTGGGCAACGGCAACACATGTCTCCAGAATACCTGGCAATTAATCCGAAGCATAAGGTGCCTATGTTAGTTGTGGATGGAACAAAATTGACGGAGAATGTCGCCATTCAGCAATGGATCGCTCGCACTTTCCCAAAGGCCAATTTATTACCAGAAGATGGTTGGGAGGAGTTGCAGGCGGTTTCGCTAGTTTCATGGTGTTCATCTGGTATTCATCCTTTTTTGCGGGTGATAAATGGACCGTCAAAGGTTTGTGACATAAGTAGTACAGAAGAAAACATCCGGAACCACGCGGCGGAACATGTATATGAGTGTTTTGAAATCGCAGAAAATTTACTCGATGGTAAGGAGTATTTTTTTAATCGTTTCACAGCGCCGGATACAAATTTTTACTGGTGTTTTCGCCGGGCGGGCCAGTTTAATCTTAACCTTTCGTCTTTCACCAATTGCCAGGCCCATTTCGACCGAATGGAGCGACGGGCGAGTGTTCGGAAACTTCTGGATTTTGAAGAAAGGGTTCAGGCAGAATTTTCTAACGCAGCGTAGCGGCGTGTATACGTGGCAGAGCCCCTTACCCTAATTCTTATAGGCGTTATTTTCTTGTTGGCTGGCGCCATCAAGGGTGTCGTCGGCATGGGTTTGCCGACGGTCAGTCTCGCTTTGCTGGTCCTATTGTTAGATTTGCCAACCGCGATGGCATTGATTTTATTACCCTCCTTTATAACGAATGTTTGGCAAGCAATAGTTGGCGGCAATTGGCTAGCAATTCTTAGACGTTCCCCGGAGTTTTTTATCTTGGCAACAGGCGGGGTCTGGTTAGGTGGGCATGCTTTGGGCAGTGTCGACCCATCTTTGCTCTCGGCATTACTGGGATTTCTTATCGTCCTATACGGAGCTTCCGGGCTTGCCAATTATCGAATCACTATTGGTCCTACCCAGGAAAGACCTGCCGGGATAGTTGCAGGCTTTGTAAACGGTGTATTGACCGGTATGACCGGTTCATTCGCATTTCCTGGTGTATTGTATCTCAAGGCTCTGGGTCTTAAGCGTGAAGAGTTAATACAAGGGATGGGGATTTTATTTACTCTGTCCACCATTGGATTAGCAATTTCATTGCAAAGTAATGCGCTTCTGAGCACTAAGCTTCTTGTTATGTCTAGCGTAGGGCTGGTGCCCGCTGTTTTAGGCATGATGTTTGGTCAACGTATTCGAAACCGCATGTCCGAAATAATGTTCAGTCGGGTATTCTTAGCCGCGCTTGTTTTGTTAGGGGTGTATATTGCCGTATCTTCGGTGATCAGGTTTTCGGGTTAAGCGGGGCGTTGCAATAACGGTTTAAGAAAGTCATGAAGGTTGCCCCGGACGAACAAATGTCCCTCTACATTCGCCGCTTTTGCTGCGGCAACATCGGTGTCGTGGTCGCCAATCATTAAACTTTTCTTTGGATCAATTTGCCTCTTCTCCAACAGCTTTAAAATCATACCTGGCGCTGGTTTGCGGCAGTCGCAGGCTATTTTGTATTCTAAACGAGCTTCTTCGGGGTGGTGGGGGCAGAACTCAAATCCGTCAATACGCGCATTTAAACCGGCTAGGTCAGAATTCATCCGATTGTGGAGTTTATTAACCACTTGCTCCGTATAATAGCCTCGCCCAATACCTGACTGATTTGTGACAACGAAAACGAGGTAGTCCATTTTGTTTGCGAGCTTAATCGCTTCCCTCGCGCCCGGAATCCATACAAAGTTTTCCCAGTTATGGACATAACCAGTATCAACGTTAAGTGTACCATCTCGGTCAAAAAATATTGCTTTTTTCAATTTTATTCCCGAAACCACCATTTGTTGCTTTGTCTCCCTCTATCGAGATTTCCTACTCCACGCTACTCTATAACACAGCCGCGGCGCCTTAGAAGGAAAAGTCCGTTTATGTTTGGACCCTTAATCGATGCAGTAATGACTAAAAGCACTTTTCGGGCTTTTCGTCATCGTAATTTTGCGATCGTCGAGGGGGCAGGCTGGTTGGCCGGTGCCGGTGTTTGGTTTTATCGGATTGGTTTGGCGGTCTTTGCTTGGGAATTAACTAAGTCGGGTTTTTGGTTAGGCGTAATCGCGATAGCTGAAGCGGGTCCCGGTATTCTTATTTCGCCGATTGCTGGCGCTTTGGCTGATCGCCATAATAGATTGGTGATGGCACGGATTGTGCAAGCCGCAATGATGTTTGTCACGGCACTTCTAGCTATCATGACTTTTGCGGGGTTAGTCGATATCTGGACTTTGACAGCCTTTGCCTTCCTCCATGGTATTTGTGCAGGTTTTTGGACGCCCGTACGTATGTCGCTGGCACCTAACTTGGTGCCCCGAGAGGATTTGTCGGCGGCAATTGCCACTCATTCGATACTATTTAATCTCGGCCGAACTTTGGGGCCGGCTCTCGTTGCTCCCATTCTCGTTTTGTGGGGGGTGGGTGCCGTTTTCGCGATTAACGCAGCTTTTAACTTAATTTTCTCACTCGCGCTGTTTGGTGTTAAAATGATCAACCCTGATCGCAAGGCAGAAGCCGGCCGTTCTATGCGTAGTCATCTAATGGAGGGCTTCCGCTATACAGTCGTTCATCCCGTCATAAAGTATCTTTTTCTAAATATGATTTTTGCATCGCTACTTTTAAGGGCCTACATGGAATTGCTGCCTGGTCTTTCAGAAACCGTATTTGGATTTGACCCGGGGCAAGGAGTTCCCATTCTCGTTTCGGCCGCTGGCGTTGGTGCAATTCTTGCTTCTTTACTGATAGGTAATCTTAAGCGGCCCATCGCGTTGCTTAATGCCTATTTTTTTTCGGTCTTTGGATCATTGCTCTCATTGTCGTTATTTGTGTCCACATCAAATTTTTGGTTTGCAGTGTTTTGCACGGTTTTACTGAGTACAGCTCAAGTCGGTGTAAATATTTCAGGTCAGGTTGTTGTGCAGGGCAGTATTAGAGGTGATTTGCGGGGCCGAGTTATGTCCCTTTGGGGGTTGCTCAACAGGTCTGGTCCCGCACTTGGTGCGTTACTAATAGGCTATCTGTCCGGTTTTTGGGGATTTGCTTGGCCCATACTGGCAGGTGTTGGAGTTAGCGCCGTTATTGCGTTATTTGTTTTTTCAAAAAGAGATGCGATGCGCTTGGCGGTTATAAAACAAGAAAAGGTTAGCACGAGACAGGCCGCCAAATAGGTAATTTCGTTTGGTTGAGATAACTAAGTGATGCTAGGACTAAGCGGCTAGTTCTGAAAATCAAACCTAACTAGCTAAATACACTTGAGGACGGTTGAATGGAATATTTGCACACTATGGTCCGTATCCGGGACATTGATGCGTCATTACACTTTTATTGTGACCTTCTCGGATTGCTCGAAGTGAGCCGCAAAGATAGCGAGAAAGGCCGTTTTACATTGATCTTTCTGGCTGCCCCTGGAGACGCCGAGAGCGCAAAAGACAACCGGCGGCCGACGGTTGAACTGACGTATAACTGGGATTCAGAAAATTATAGCGGCGGACGAAATTTTGGTCATTTAGCCTATCGCGTAGATGATATTTATGCAGTTTGTAAGCGCCTGTTGGATGGTGGCGTAACGATTAGCCGCCCCCCCCGGGATGGTCGTATGGCGTTTATTCGTTCGCCGGATGGTATATCAATTGAATTACTCCAGCGGGGCGACCCGCTCCCACCTTCTGAGCCGTGGGCCTCGATGCCAAATACTGGTGAATGGTAGGTGTCTGCCATTTCGCACTGACCCTTAACGCCTTATAACGGCCCTCATGGGGTTTCTTAGAATATTTCCTGATTGGTTTGTTGGTTTGCCAGTGGTTGTTCAGGCTGCTTGGTGGATGACACTTAGCGCCTTCGCTTATGCGGCGTCTATAGGTATTGCGCATCATCTAACAGAGCATCTACCAGTATTTGAGGTGGCTCTGGGTCGGAATGTGTTTGCGGTCGTTTTTATGCTTCCCTGGCTGATACGGGTCGGCTTAGGAGCTATGCGGACTAGCC
>PBOV01000098.1 GCA_002724505.1 Rhodospirillaceae bacterium
AAAAGCACGTGATTTTGCGCTGACATTAGGAACAAAATATGGGCCGGTTGCATGAATTGGAACTCGATCCTTAACGGTCAGTCCCCATGAGACATAGGCTCCGGTATTAAAGTCGCCATTAAATTCAAATGCTTGAAGTTTCCCGTCACTTTTACAGCCGTATCGTGCAGTAATTTGGGAGGGATGACGTTTTGTCGTTGCAGCCATACTTTCAATCCGATTGAAGGTGCACCGGACGGGTTTGTTCAGCTTCCAAGCTGCAAGGGCAACGAGTGGCTGCACGGTTTGGTCGAGCTTGCCACCAAATCCGCCGCCACAGGCCGTCGGAATTATGCGGACGTTTTCAGGCTGCAGGCCCATGATTGTTGCAACTTCATCTCGATCCATGTAGGGGCTCTGTGTCGTTACCGTNACTTCNATACGATCTCCTACNCGCTGGGCCCAACCCGCNTCAGGTTCAATGTACCCATGTTCAACAAATCCCGTTACGAAAGNTTCTGAAAAGACGACGGTACTGTCTGCGAAACCCTTTTCGATATCACCCTTAAGCGTCAANCCTCTAGCAAGAATATTGCCGGGATAATTATCATGCAATTGCGCCGCTTTTTCGGCGACCGGAGCGCCGAAACCCTGAACGGGTTCTTTTGCCTCCCATGAAATTGGCAGTTCCTCGTCTCGAATGGCCGCAATTGTTTTGGCCTCGCCGACCAGCGCAATCACAGCCTCGCCTCGATATCTTACAGAGCCCTCAGCTAGTACCGGTTGATCTTTAATATCAGGATAAATGCCAAATCCATTAATCCCTGTGACATCTTCCGCGCTCAATATGTCTACAAGTCCTGGATATTTTGTTTTTAAGGGGCCAAAATCACCGAGGGTGAANGTGGCGCGCCAATATGGCGAGCGCACAGCGCGGAGCCACAAAGCATCCGCCGGNGCTTGATCGGCACCATACAACTCCGTGCCATCTATTTTTTGTNTTCCATCAACTTTGGCCGCGCGGGACCCAACCGCTTCGCCCACTGCCGGCATCTCTATATTTGCGGTGTCGGTATCACCAATGTGTAGGATGGCTTCGACGATTTTACGATAACCGGTACAACGACAGAGTACGCCGCCGAGGGCNTCGTATATTTCTTCTTCGTTGGGATTGTCGTTACGCTTTAATAAATNGCTGGCTGCGATNAGCATCCCCGGCGTACAGATACCGCACTGTGCAGCCCCATAAAGGTGGAACGCCTCCTGCAAGTCGCTTAAAGAATTNTTTCCAGAAAGGCCTTCGACAGTGATGATTTCTGATCCCATTACTTGGGCAATCGGGGTAAGGCATGAGCANACTGACTGACCGTTAAGACTAATTGTACATGCTCCACAGTCGCCAGCGTCNCAGCCAACTTTTGTTCCGGTAAAGCCCAGNTCATCACGNAGAATATGGGCCAATGGTCGAATGGGTTCGGCGTCAACAACTGTCTTTTTGCCATTAAGAANAAAATTGATTTTGGTCATGCCGGCGCCGCTAGTTGTTCGACCGCCCGTCTAACCAAAGTTAAGGCGGCGTCTCGCCGANATTTTGCACTCCCTCTGACATCATCTATGGGCGACAGCTGGTTTAAGTGGCTTTCAATAATTTGATCCGCAATGCCGGGACGTAGTGGCTGACCCACTAGCAATCTTTCTAATAAATGCAGGCGCTTTGCAGCCGCGGAACAAGAACCAACGGCAATACGGGCGGCGCCGACATTACCGTTATCATTTTCGATGACGGCGGCAACCATGACGATTGAAATCACTAAGTATCGTCGGGCGCCGAGTTTAANAAAACCTGATCTTGCGGGTAAACTTGGTTTGGGAATACGGAAGCCCGTNACAATCTCGTCGCTCGCACAACGTGTCTTGCGGTTACCCATAATGAACTTGGCCAGAGGCATCGAATGTTCGCCGCGGGTCGAAGCAAGGACAATATCCGCGTTTAATGATAGTAGAGGAGGAATGCCGTCGGCGGCTGGTGAGGCGTTGCAAATATTTCCAGCGATTGTGCCGGCATTTTGGATTTGCACGCCCCCAACCTCACGCGCNGCAAGTTTGAGCCCATTGAAATACTCGGGNAGCGGTTCCTGGATAANATCTGTCCAACGGGTTAGCGCGCCAATATGGAAGTGGGTATCACNATCCGTAATTCCTCGTAGATTGGTTATTCCAGTAATATCGAGAATGTCTTCGTCTAGGGGTTTGCCGACACGTGCTGGAAAATAATCGGTCCCACCNGCTAGAACGAANAGATTATGGTCNGCCAAAGCGANGACGGCTTCNTCTAGAGATTTAGGCTGTAAGTATAGCGTCATGATTACACATAGTGGCGATGATACGANATAAAGAAAACCCCGGANAAACTATTGGTGTCAATAAAGGGAAGACGTTTCTTCAACACTTGTTTGACAGGNAAGCATTCACTGACCAGACTCTATCATAGTTTTAGTCAATAGGATGATCANATGCCCGCTATTAAAAAGGTTGATGTTATTCATGTCTCTTTGCCTACACGGCGTGAGCATAAATGGACTGGTCTGACAGAGCCAATCGGTGGATATATCCTAGTCCGCATGCATAGTGATGACGGTATCATTGGTTGGGGGGAGGCTCCCGCCCTTAAGGATTGGGGCGGCGATTATGGGCGATATTTCGGTGAATCCCCGGGAACCACCAAATTTGTTGTAGAAAAATACCTGACGCCTGCGGTGATTGGGTCTGAGGTTGGAAATATTGCTGATCTACATCAACGTATGAATGCTAGCATTAAAGGGTATCCCTATGCCAAGGCAGCCATGGATATCGCCGCCTACGATCTAGCTGGCCGTACTTTGGGTGTGCCGGTGTGGCAGTTGCTAGGTGGCAGGGTGCGTGACCGCGTTCCGGTCACTCATTCCATTGGATTACTNGACATTGATTTNGCGGTTGAGGAATGCAAGCGTGTCGTTGATGAGGGTATCAAAACAATTAAGATCAAAGTCGGTGTTGACCCAGATCGAGACGTTGAAATTGTCAGTCGAGTGCGGATGGCGGTGGGTGACTCGATAGATATTTGTGTTGATGCCAATTGCGGTTACGCAACTCCACGCGACGCNGTTCGGATTATCAGAAAGATGGAGCAGTTTCGTCTCAAATATGCCGAGCAGCCTGTAGAGGGTATTGATCGTCTTGCTGAGGTGACGCGNGTTCTAGAAACTCCCGTNATGGCGGATGAAAGTGCATGGTATGCNCGCGATGTACTTGAAATTTTTGAAAANAGAGCTGCAGATATCGTCTCAATCTATACGACAAAGCCTGGTGGGCTTTACAACGCATTAGAAGTTGCAGGNGCGGCACGCGCCGCGAAATTTTTGTGCAATGTGAATGGCTCGGTTGAAACTGGCGTGGGCAACCTTGCGAATATTCATCTTGCGGCGGCGGCTGTCCCAGTAACACTTTCTTGTGTCGTGCCGGTGTCCATGCCAGCAGAAGCACAAAATGGTAATGTTGGCGGGATTTACTATATCGATGATTTGATTGTTGAACCTTTTGCTTTAGATGATGGGTGCATNGCCTTACCCGAAGGGCCAGGCTTTGGGATCGATGTTGATGAGGCTAAAATAGAAAAATATCGCGACACGTCTCTGGAATAGTAAGCGGGGGTTGGCTTATGAATATTGTGGGTCTGCAATCAATAATTTACGGNGCAGAAGACGTAGATCTGGCGACCCGCTTCCATGCAGACTGGGGCCTGGAATTGGTGGAAAAGGGCAAAACCGGTTCGGTATTTCGGCTTCCTGATGATACATCTGTTCATATCCGATCGGTTGATGACGATAACTTGCCGCCGCCCACAGTGCCGGGGTCGACAGCCCGGGAGGTAATTTGGGGCGCGGCTGACAAAGACACTATGGNTGCTATAGGTGCCGAGCTCTCAAAGGACAGAGAAGTCGCCGTCGATCCGGAAGGAGGGTTGCACAGCCATGATGATCTCGGATACCGCATTGGTTTTCGGGTTACCACACGCGATGTTAAACCGTTAACCCTCCCTGACAGCAACACAGTAGGAAACGCATTGAGGGTTGATAAACGGGCTGACGTATTTGCCCGTGGCCCCGTTAAACAACAGCGAATGTTCCATGTCGTCTACTGGGCACCCCAAGATCCAGTCGCCGCAGCGGAATTTTATCTCAATCGGCTCGGTTTCAAGCTTACGGAATCGTTGCTAGGAAAGAATTTTTTTATGCGGTGCGGCGGGTCTAATGATCACCATAATTTGTTTCTCGAGAATGGTGGCAATAAATTTGGATTTCAACATGCCGCCTATGAAGTTCGGGATAGTGATGAAGTTTTAAAGTGCGGGACTTATATGGAGGAAAAGGGCTGGCAGAGCCAGCTGGGCCCAGGCCGTCATTACTTTGGCTCTGGCTGGTTCTGGTATTTTTGGAATCCCGCCGGCGGGCTAATTGAAACAGGCTTTGATTCAGATTTTATTAGCGCCGATTGGGAGCCTCTCCATCACGAAACAATTCCACCTGAGGCTGGCCGCCCTTGGATGGTACGACGTGATGAAATTGGAAAGTCGGTCGCTGAGGGGGACTGGCCGCAGGTGGTTAACGGCAAAGTACTTCCGGCAGCGGGTTGAGGTGTTTAAATGAGATTGATAAACCACAGGAACGACTAAATAAAACATATTGTTGTCCTTAAATACACGCGGTGTAATTGATCCCTGGCGCGGAGTGGCAGGTTCGGGGCATTCGATCGACGAAAATCTCGAGAAGGAAAATATAAATATGAAACCACTTGCCCTTGGGGACGTCACTGTTACCAGTATCGTTGAACGAGATGGGCCTTGGCGGGCGCCCGAGGTCATGTATCCAACGTGTGACAAAGAAACCGCCCTCGCACATCTGAAAACGATGGAGCCATATGTTTACGACACTCTTCGGAACATGTTGGTAATAACTTATCAGACCTATATCGTCCGGACCCCGCACCACACAATTTTGATTGATACTTGTCTAGGGGATAATAAAGGGTACGGACCACCTCATGATTTCCCTAAGCAACCTTGGATTGATGGGATGACTGCAAACGGATTGAGTTTTGAGGATATCGATTATGTCTTTTGCACCCATTTGCATATCGATCATTGTGGTTGGAATACACGTCTTGTAAACGGCCGTTGGGTGCCAACATTTCCCAACGCAAAATACATTTTTAGCCGCAAAGAGTATGAGGCGTGGGAAGAGGAAACCAGAAAGGGCTCTCACCCACCTGGAAATGTTTGGTCCCAGAATTGTCTTCCGATCGTTGAGGCCGATCAAGCNCTATTGGTTGAAGACGACTTCGTCCTGGATGACACAATTTGGCTTACACCGACACCCGGGCATTCCCCAGGACATGTTTGTGTGAATTTGAAGTCTGGTGGAAAANAAGGCCTATTTTCCGGTGATNTTATGCATCACGCGCTACAATGCATCGAACCGGANTGGTCATCTTGTTTCTGTTGGGATGCGAATCAGTCCGCATTTACTCGCCGCAAGGTTTTAGAGTCAGTCGCCGATACAGATACGGTGGTGATGCCAGCGCATTTCCCTGGACCAACGGCTGGTCACGTCGTGGGNGATGGTGAGAGCTGGCGATTTAAGTTTCTGGACNATTAGTTTCCNTCGGTACGTAAGCCCTANATCGCATTGTAGGCGCCATCGANAAAGCAGTCATTGCCAGACATNAAGCTCGATTCGTCACTGGCTAAAAAAACAGCTGTTTTGGCGATTTCCTCGGGTTGGCCCAGTCTCCCGGCTGGCAAATGCGGTCGGTGACGCNCAATCACCTCGTCCATGTTTTTGTTCGCAACCAAAAGGCGTGGAGTTTCAATTGGTCCGGGCAAAATCGAATTGGCGCGGATATTGTCCTGCGCGTAATCGACCGCGACTGATTTAGATAACATCCTTACGGCCCCTTTTGAAGAGCAATAGGCTGGACGTTTCTTCGCCGCCCGCGCGCCGTAAATGGAAGAAACATTTATAAAAGATCCCCCACCAGAATTTTTCATATGCGGTATTGAAAATTTGGTAACAATAAACATGCCGGTGATATTGACGTCGAAAGTCTTACGCCACAGATCGACATCCAGTTCGTGNAATGGCAGCAGTGGGTCTGTNTAGGCNGCNGCGTTAAAACAGACATTGAGTTTGCCGAAGGTGACGACTGTTTTATCAATTGCGTCTTTAACAGCGTCTTCGTCGGTTACATCGCAGACCATTGGAATGGCTGCGCCCCCTGCGCTTTCAATATCTGCGGCTGTTTTGCTTACATTCTCTTCGACTATATCGACACAGGCGACGGCGGCCCCTTCCAAGCCAAATAGACGGGCAGTCGCACCAGCAATGGCGCCGCCAGCTGCGGTAACAAAGGCAACTTTACCTTCAAGTCGTCCCATTATTTTTCTCCCTATTAGAAGGCGGTATAGGCGGCGTCGACTACCATATCTGCACCAGAGGTGAAGCTGGCATCGTCGCTCGCTAAGAATAAGGCAGTCTTTGCAATTTCCTCGGGCTTGCCTAAACGTTTTTGATGTAGACGTGGGCCGTGTCGATCAATAACTGCCTCGATGGATGGATTTCGTGCTAATAGGCGTGGCGTTTCGATGGGTCCAGGCATGATCGAGTTGGCTCGAATATTATCCACTGCATAATCAACAGCTATGGATTTTGAAAGCATACGGACCCCACCCTTAGCTGCACAGTATGCGGGCCGCTCNTTGGCACCGACGACGCCATAAATTGAAGAGACATTTATGATAGAACCCCCTCCCGCTTNTTGCATTCGTGGGATGACNTNCCGGGCAACAATAAACATACCAGTCAAATTAACATCTATTACTGACTTCCACATATCGAGGGGCATTTCTGCAAGCCGGTGTCGTTTTTCCGAATAGGCCGCAGCGTTAAAACAAATATCTAGCTTNCCAAACTCTNTCGCGGTTGCGCTGACCGCTGATTTAACGGCGTCGTCGTCGGTTACATCGCAGACGAACGGAATTGCTTTCCCTCCTGNGGCTTCAATATCATTGGCCGTCTTGTTTACATTCTCTTCAACTGTATCGATACAGGCGACGGCGGCACCTTCGGAGCCGAATAGCCGAGCAGTCGCACCAGCAATGGCGCCGCCAGCTGCAGTAACAAAGGCAACTTTACCTTCAAGTCGTCCCATTATCTCTCTCCCTATTTTTGGTTAAATGAACTCGTCATACCGCGGTGAAACCACCATCNACGAAAACGTCGGATCCCGTCATGAAGCTAGACTGGTCGCTAGCAAGAAAGGCAGCAGCATTTGCGATGTCTTCTGGTTGTCCAAGGCGACCAATAGGATGCAAGGGGACCATTCGCTCGCGCACCTGTTCCATTGTTGGCGTGCGGGCTAATAGCCGATTGGTCTCTATAGCACCCGGAAGGATACTATTAGCTCGAATATTATCAGAAGCGAAATCTAGTGCGATGGAACGGGTAAGTTGACGGACNGCACCCTTAGTCGCCATATAGGCAGGGCGCTGTGGCCACGCGATATGCCCAAATGTCGAAGAAATATTAATAAATTGCCCGCCGCCAGCCGCTTGCATATGCGGGATGGCGTGTTTGGAGACAAGGAACATTCCTGTGAGATTGACATCTACTACTTCCTGCCACGTCTCTAGCGGCATGTTGGCAACGGTATGAAGAGGTTCCGATGCTGCGGCGGCATTCACTACTATTTCTAACTTCCCAAATTGGGAGNCGGTGTCATCANCCGCCGCCGCTACAGCTGATTCGTNGGCGACATTGCAAANCTTAGCAATTGCTTTGCCGCCCTTTGTTAGAATACTTGACACTGTTTCGCCGAGGGTTTCTTCGTTAACATCGACGCAGCAAACAACCGCGCCTTCGATTGCAAATTTCCTGGCGATTGCGCCGGCTATTCCACCACCTGCTGCCGTTATTAATGCCACCTTATCCTCAAGCATACCCATAATTATTACCTCAATTAAGACAATCTAAACGTTTTTCCTATCCGCGAAATTCTATTGCCTCACCATCGGGTCCAGNAAATACTGCCCGTCGCCAGCCAGTTTCGCGCTTCTCTCGAGCTCCCGTGTCATGTGGTTCTGTTAGTACGGGGATGCCCCTATTTTTTAGTCTTTCGACGTCATCATCAAAGCTGTCACTCTCAAAACAAAAATGAAATCCGCTCATCCCACCGGATTTGTGGCCGACCAACTCAAGAATTGTGTCACCCGAACGAAGATATGTAATTCGCATCCCATCACCGACGACCTGCTCATTATAAATTTCACAGTCGAAATGCTCTTTGTAAAAGGCAGCCGACTGGTCGATATCACTTACTTCAAGGGCGACATGATCTATTCGTTTGAACATTTTATTTCTCTATTAAAATTAAGTTGATGATAGTTTGTTTATATCGAATGGATGAATAGCATTCACNGTGGTTTACTCAGAGTCAAACCACCGACCATTGTGANATTGATGGAGATTTGGGATNGAAAAGGCTCGTCAGGTTGCAGTGGGAACCAGATTGGCGANATGACAATGTGGNGTTTGGGGTCCGCGAAATATATAATCGGTNTTGGAAACAAAATCATAAAGGGCTTGTTTCGTAAGTCGAAGCTTGGTGGAATAGAACTGTTACTAACAGGTAACGGTCTTGGTTTAATAATAATAGCCGGAACAGTCCGGTTNTGGAGGTCTTCATGGCGCCAGACGGAATGCAAACTATTAACATTCCTTCGCTCCAAGGTAAGGTCAGTAAAGAAGAGTGGAGTGCGCGGGTCAATCTAGCCTGTGCCTATCGTTTGATAGCACATTATGGATGGACCCATGTCACGGCCAATCATATTTCTCTGAGGGTTCCCGGGGAAGAGGAACACTTTCTTTTAAATCCTTACGGCTTGTTGTTTGACGAAGTCACTGCCTCGAGCTTAGTAAAAATTGATCTAGACGGAAATAAAGTCGCAGACAGTGAATTCGGGATAAATCAGGCAGGATATGTTATCCATAGCGCTATTCATGGCGCCCGGAAAGATATTTGCTGTGCGATCCATACCCACACTGAAGCCGGTATGGCGGTCTCTTCGCAGAAGGAAGGTCTACTGCCGCTTAATATGAGTGCGATTCGTTTTTATAAAAGGATTGCCTATCATGCTTATGAAGGCGTAACAGTCGATGTCGAGGAACGAGAAAATATCGTTAAGCACCTTGGTAATCACTACGCTATGATCCTACGAAATCATGGACTGTTGACGTTGGGTCGTAACCCCGGTGAAGCTTTTTATTTGATGTATAATTTGGAAAAAGCTTGTCGAGCTCAAGTTGCAGCGATGGCAGGTGGCGCCGAATTAGAGATCCCGCCTGAGAATGTTTTACGTAAATCTGCCGAACAAAGCTGGCGACCAAATAATAATAATCCCGATGAACATCCAGCGTGGCCAGCGCTAATGCGAAAAATGGACAGGGTGGACTCCTCTTATCGAGACTAGTTTGTTTTTTTAATATAAGTTCTAACTTCTCCCGCCAGCTTCAATTTTCCGCGCGGTAATTGACATGAATTTTTCCCTGGTCTCGGTCATGGAATTTATACAGACAGGGTCAAGGTCGTATCTTGGCAATGGGTCTGCGCCCCAATATCCATATTTGTCTTCGCCTCGCAATAACATCGCTGTAGCGCCTTCGAAACGTGTTTCTTTTACATGTGGCGCTACGTAATGAATCGAGAAACCGATTCTTGGGTGGTTGGCTCTGTTTGGGCCTGAGCTGTGAACGACACTCTCGTGATGAAATACAACCTCTCCGGCTTTTAACTCCGCATATACAGCCTTTTCTTCCGGAACATCAATCACGTTTTGACCTAATCCTGCGAGATTATTGGGGTCGGGCTTGATTTCATGTATCGACTCTTGCTTGTGCGAGCCAGGGATGTATCGGAGGCAACCAGATTCGATTGTAGAGTCGTTAAAGCCCAACCAAGCGGTAACCGTCTCTGCGGGCTTAAATCCATATACGAAGCTGTCCGTGTGCCAGGAAATAAAGCGCGGGTCATTGGCTTTTTTGGTGAAAAAGGACGCACCCCAACATAGGATGTCAGGGCCAATTAGATCTTCGAGTGCATCAAGCAGTCTTTCATTACTGACGACATCGCACAGCCACGGAAATGGTAACTGCGCCTTAATCCTGAAACGGTTTTGCGGTTCTTCGCCTAGTTGCTCTTCCAACGTATTGAATTTTTTCCAAAGGGCTGCAGCTTCATCTTGAGTGTACAGGGAATAAGGAAAAAGAAAGCCATCATCCTTAAATTGCTGGACTTGCTGCTCGTCGAGAGCTTTAGCCATATTCCTGTCCTTATTTTTTTCTGTTGTAGGTGCCGACGCCTGGCCGAAAAGACTTCTCGTCGAGAAATTGTCTCATACCTTCCTGACGACCTTGTTCCTTATCTACTCTTTGTAGCGCGTCGCTCTTGCACCGCAGGTAATCCGCTGCCTGCTCCATGTTCATGTCGCGGACCGAACGGATAGCCTCTTTAGTGTATCGAATAGCCCAAGGGTTCTTTTTCAACAACTTCCGGGCAATTTTAAGAGTTTCAGATTTTAGTTTCGCATGCGATACAGAAAAATTTACGAACTTCATGGCGGCAGCTTCTTTACCGTTAAACGTATCGCCTGAAATCGAATACCACATCGCATCGCGAAAGCTCATTACCTGATTGACATTCCAGCCCACAAGCCCGCCAGGAATATGGCCCCAGTTTATCTCGGAAATACCAAACTTTGCAGTGTGCGAGGCGATTGCTACGTCGCAGGAAACGATCGGCGTAAGCCCTCCGCCAAAGACAAAGCCATTGACCATCGCAATTGTTGGTTTTGGAAAGCCGATTAGGCGGTACGAACGCCAACTTTCCGAGGCAGCTGCCGCCCGGGAACGGGCAACGGGATCATTCGATAATCCCCGGAAATAGGTTTTGAGGTCCTGTCCTGCACAGAACGCCTTTCCAGCGCCGGTCAGTATTAGGACTTTTGTATTAGAATCTACCGCCAAGCGTTCCAATGCGTCATCCATCTCGTGATGTAGCTCTGGGCTCATTGCATTACGTTTTTCCGGGCGGTTTAATATTAGAAAGGTGATGCCGTCTTTGCGCTGTTCGACAAGCACGTTGTTATATTTATATTTCGACGCTGTCTTCTCTTTGACGCTTTTTTTGGCTGTTGGTTTCTTAGTCATACCAGGTCCCCCTGTTAATAATTTTTGTCAATATTCCCGCAGCACGTTGCGGGCGATTACCATCTTCATGATTTCTGTTGGGCCTTCTGTAATACGGAAGCTACGAGATTGCCGCCAGAAATTTTCAATCGGTAGATCAGTTGTTAGGCCAATCCCTCCATGTACCTGCAGACAACGATCTGCAGCCTTGAAGCCTAGCTCATCAGCATACATTTTCTGGATAAAACCATCGGTCCGGTCGACATTACCCTCTGCTGCCCTATCGGCAACATTGTAGACCATTAGCCTAGCAGCTTGCAGCTCGACATATGTGTCAGTGATCATCCACTGCACCGCCTGTCGGTTTGCTAAGGGCTCCCCAAATGTTTCACGTTGCTTGGCATATTCACACATCATATCAAGACAGCGCTGGGCAGTTCCAACTCCACGTGAACCATGTTTTAGGCGCCCATTGGCTAAAAATCGTTGCCCAAGAGCAAAACCTTGGCCTTCTTCCCCAATACGTTTTTCGATTGGTACCCGGACATTATCAAAATGGATCTGGTAAGGTTTATCACCCATCATCGTGTCAAACTGGCCAGTGATTGATACACCCGGGCTATTCATATCGACGAGAAACATCGAAATTCCACCACGGGATCCTTTCTCCTTGTCGGTAACGGCTAATAGTTGTGCGAAGTCGGCATTGCCCGCATCTGTAATCCACTGCTTCGTTCCGTTAATAACGTATTCGTCACCATCGAGAACAGCTGTGGTTCGCATGCGGCTGGGGTCGCCACCTGCATCGGGTTCGCTCTGCGCGAAACATGCTTTTTTTTCCCCGTTTAGCACGGGATAAAGGTAAAGTTTCTTCATTTCTTCGTTTAATTCGTATAGTGGTGCGCGCACCTGTGGGCCCATAATACCTCCCAATCCGCGTGTCGGGACAGCGATTGTTCTCCCCAGTTGCTCCCATACAATACACAGCGAAATTAGATCTGCGCCCACACCATCGAATTCCTCTGGAACCTCCATTTTCCATATGCCCAGCTCTTTCGCACGGGCATGATATTTTTCTTTCCATTCGGGCTTTAGTTCACCATCTGCGCCGCAAGTTTCCATTTCGAAGGGGATCATTTCTTCGTCAACAAATCGTTTCATTGTTTCACGAAAAATTTGGTGTTCTTCGGAAAGAGGATATTCCATCCCTCTGCCTCCTGACCGTATATTTGTGTGTTGACTGATGATCGGGATTAGAAAGTCTATTGTCAATGTTGTGAAGGCCGATTGACCCTTCGCCAACTCAGGTCTAGAAAAGATAAAGATCCCAAACAGGGACACCAGTTGACAGGGAGAAATAAAATGGCGGATGAATTCCGTGCCTTGGTGCTTGAAGAACAAGAAAAAGGCGTCTTGGCGTCGATCAAGCACCTAACAGAGGGCCAACTTCCGGAGGGCGATGTAACCGTCTTGGTCTCGCACTCAACGCTGAACTATAAGGATGGCATGATTCTGAAGGGCGTCGGTCGGTTGGTTAGGAAATATCCACATGTTCCTGGGATTGATCTCGTGGGGTCTGTCGAAACCTCTAATTCTGACATTTATAACGTGGGTGATAAAGTTGTCTTAACAGGCTGGGGCGTTGGTGAAAAGCATTGGGGGGGATTTGCTCAGAAAGCTCGCGTAAAATCCCAGTGGCTGGTGCCTTTACCGGAGGGCTTGACAGAACGGAGGGCAATGGCCATCGGAACGGCAGGATTCACTGCGATGCTTGCTGTTATGGAGCTGGAGGCAAATGGCGTTAAGCCTGACAGTGGTCCGATTCTTGTCACAGGGGGTAACGGCGGGGTCGGGGGCGTCGCGATTAGTATTTTAGCAGAATGCGGTTATGAGGTTCATGCGTCGACGGGACGACCACAATTGGCTAATCATTTAAAGTCAATCGGGGTTAGCGAAATAATTCCTCGTGAAGAGCTGGCAACCGCTCCGGAACGACCACTTATTTCTGAGCGTTGGGCAGGAGCCGTTGACGCCGTTGGTGGGAACACCTTGGCCTCGATCTTACCACAAATCAAATACGGGGGTGCCGTCGCGGCTTGTGGTCTTGCCGGGGGGGCGGAACTAAACACAACGGTAATTCCGTTTCTACTGCGTGGGATAAAAGTACTGGGAATAGATTCCGTGATGTGTCCATCTGATAAAAGAAAAACCGCTTGGGAGCGGATCGCAAGTAATCTCTCTGTTGAGTCTCTTGATTCTTTGACAGAGGTAATGACGTTAGAAGATTTACCCGAATTGGCTGGTAAAATTTTAAAGGGCGAGACTAAAGGGCGTGTTGTCGTAGACGTGAATGCCTGACCGTAAATAAGGGCAGATAATTAAAAGCAGTGAGAGGTTATAGGAATGGATTTCAATCTTCCGGAAGAATTGCAAATGCTGAAAGACAATCTTCGGCGGTTTGTGGACAAGGAACTAATTCCGATTGAACGAGAAACTAACGATGGAACCGAATTTTTCCCAGGTGTACAGGAAACACTGGAGGAAAAGGCTAAGGATCTTGGGTTGTGGTTATTCGACGTCCCGGAAGAGTTTGGCGGTTTGGGGCTTGGTCATCTCTCAAAAGCGGTTATGTGGGAAGAAATGGCGCGCACTATAGCCATACCTGCACGAAATGCATCCATTTTTGGGCCGCGGGTTAGCCCAATCCTTTACACGATTAAAGATGAACAAAAGGACCAGTTTCTTTACCCAGTTATAAAGGGAGAAAAAAGTAGTTGTTTTTGTCAAAGTGAGCCTGAAGCGGGAGGTGATCCTGGCGGTATTCGTACAACGGCGGTTCGAGATGGTGATCATTATATTATTAACGGGCACAAGCGTTGGATCACTGGGGCGTCAAACGCAGACTTTGCGCAGGTTGTAACCGTAACTGATAAAGAAAAAGGTTCGCGGGGTGGGCTTACCGTGTTTCTAGTTGAAATGGAGACACCGGGCATCACTAAACTCCGTCAGCAAGACTTGATGATTGCGGACAAACCTTGGGAAATTCTTTTTGAGGACGTCCGGGTCCCGCTGGCCCAGCGTGTTGGCGAAGAGGGTGATGGCATGCGGGCCGCGCAAAGTTGGCTAACTGAAGGCCGTCTGCGGCATGGTGCCCGTGGGGTTGGAGTTATAACGCGGTGTCTAGAACTGGCTGCAAGTTATGCTAATCAACGCTCAACTTTTGGCGCCAAGTTATCGTCGCGCCAGACCGTACAAAATATGTTAGTCGACATGTATCAAAACCGGCATCAACTCCAGCTTATGGTTTATAATGCGGCGTGTCGCGCGGACCAGGGTGAGGATGTACGCGCGGAATCTTATATGTGTAAATATTTTGGCGACGAAATGTCGTTCAAGGCGGCGGATAGATGTATGCAGATTCACGGAGGAATGGGATTAACTAAAGATATGCCTATAGAACAGTTTTTTAGGGATCAACGCAGTATGATCGTCACGGAAGGGCCAACTGAAATTCTAAAGATGGCGCTGGCGCGCTTAGTCCTTCGGGAGTATGGAGAGTGAGGGGGATAAATGATGAGTAAAACCGAGGCTGACATCACTAAAATCCCCCCGCCACGTCCCACATTGAAAAATTTCTCAGCCTTTGCTGCGAATATAGGTATTCGCGTTGTAGAATGGGAGTTAGACAGGTGTGTGATCGAATTTGATGTTAAGGATAATGTTCTGAACGGGACTGGTGTTCTGCATGGTGGTTGCATGTCTACAGCGATTGATACAGCTCTCGCTCATGCAGCAATTTATTGCACGGTGCCAGAGAACTATCGGTCGGGAGCGACTGTGACGCTAAATGTTAATTTTATTCTTCCGGTTAAAAAGGGTAGCCGTGTGACTATTGAATCAAAAAAAACCGGTGGCGGAAGGACTATGTTCATGTCGGTGGCAGAAGCAAGAGATGAAACTGGTCGTATCGTTGCGACAGGTCAGGGCATTGGCCGTTACCGGGATGGCTGTCATGCTCCAGAGGGGCTGCCAAGGCCCGATGGCGTGGCGGACGGCAGATCTCCTGGCCGTTTTGCAAAAGGATAATCTGGTCGGGAGCGACTAATAAATTTTTATTGAGATTGTACAATGTTTCGTAATGTAGACCCTCTGTTAAAACCCAAATCGATAGCGATTGTTGGCGCAAGTGAAACCGGCGGTGATGGTTGGTCCCGTGTATTATTTAATAATCTGAAGGAATCAGGCTTCCCGGTTCCCACCTATTTGATCAATCCGCGTCGTGAAGAGCTGTGGGGTGAAAAGGTTTATCCTAACTTTGCCTCCTTACCAGAAGCGATTGATCACGCACTGGTTATCGTACCGGCGCGTTTTGTTAATGAAATGATCCGTGAAGGTATCGATAACGGTTTGAAGGCGGCCACGATATTCTCTGCAAGCTTTGGCGAGGGTCGCAAGAATATTGGCCAGGGTCGTGGAGAAGAGCTTAAAGAAATTATCGAGGACTCGGGGATTTCGGTGTGCGGCCCTAATTGTATGGGTTTGTTTTGTTTGCCACAGGACATCCAACTATATCCGACGACGCGATTAAGAAACCTTCCAAAGGGAGAGGTTGGTGGAATTTTTCATTCGGGGGGCACGCTAGGCTACTGGTTTGCACAGGCGGCTGAAAGAGGCCTTGGCTTTTCGTATGCTATGTCATGCGGCAACGAATTTGGCCTCGATAGTGCCGATTATCTCAATTTTTTGGTAAATGATCCGGATACTAAAATTATAGTTGGCATGATAGAAAGTGTTCGCCGCCCTAAGGAGTTTATGGAAGCGGCGCGTCGGGCTTTTGAGAAACAAAAACCGGTAATCTTAATGAAACTCGGTAGCAGCGAGCTTGGAAAGGAGCAGGCTAAGACCCATACAGGTGCGGTTGCGGTCGACGATGACGTTTTCAATGCTATGTGTCATCGCTATGGTATTACCCGTTGTAAGTCGATTGATGAAATGGTGGATTTTGCGCTTTCTTTTAGGCAGAAACGACTACCGCGCGGCAATAAACTGGCAATCGTAACAACGAGTGGTGGCGCAGTGGGGTTGACCCTCGAAGCTGTGGGTGACGAGGGAGGAGAGCTTGCTCAGCTTTCCACTGAGAGCTTTAAGAGGATGGATGATTTCGTTCCAGAAGGCGTCGACGTTCATAATCCGATGGATGCTGGGTCAACACTGGCAGCTAAGGTGCCAGATTTTTGTGAGCTTTGTGAAATGTTTGCGGCCGATGACGACGTTGATATTATAGCGGTGCAGGGGCGAGTACCACTCGCTGATGATGAAGTTAAGACTCCGGAG
>PBOV01000099.1 GCA_002724505.1 Rhodospirillaceae bacterium
TTCTTACACTCTGTTTAATCGGGTTGTTTGCATATGTCGTCATATCATCCTCTGAAATGCCCCTTCAGGCTAAACTTTACCCCTGGACAATAGGTATAATCGCCCTAGTTTTACTCGTATATCAGTTGGTTAGAGAACTGTTACCTCCCTCTATAACGGAGACCGACCAAACAGGGGTCGACATAGACTTTACCGAGGAAGAATCTTCCCAAAAGGGCAAACGCCGGGCTTTAGAGCTCTTTGCCTGGATGTATGGTTTCGCGTTTTTGCTGTGGTTAATTGGATTTTATATTGCAGTTCCAGTTATGGTACTCTCTTACATGATTAGGCACAGAGAAACGGTGATGATGACAATATCTTTGCCTTTGGGTACTGGAGTATCTACTTGGTACTTATTTGGCCACCTTCTGCACCTTCCCTTCCCACCCGGGCTTCTGTTAGAATGGGCCGGCCTGGTATAAAGCCATATTACGGTAAAATTGGTCACGTTAATTGCTGCATGCTTCTCAAAAAGGATCCCTATGTCTGACGAAAAGAACTCCGCCGAAGAAATCGATATAAGCAAAAAATTCTTGGTTGACCCATACATGAATTGGGCAAAGAGTGAGGGCATACCCCTCCATCTTGACTTTGGTCACAACCTTTTAGCGCTCGAAACCGACGTCTGGGATCGCTGGGATGCGCGTGGCTGCTTTGCACATACCCATGGCAACGGCGATTTTATGGCAAACTACGTCTTAGAGGTTGCCCCGAGTAAAAAAACAGCTCCAATCAAACATATTTACGAAGCCTTTTTTTATGCTCTCGCTGGCTATGGTTCGACAACTGTCACCTACCCAGACGGGGAAGTGAGAACCTTTGAGTGGGGACCGAAATCTCTTTTTACAATTCCTCTCAATTGTAAATACCAAATCTTCAATGGCTCGGGCCAAGAACCGGCCCGTTTATCTTGCACAAACGATGCGCCCCTAGTGATTAATCTTTTTCATAACGAGCGCTTCGTCTTTGAAAATGAATTCGATTTTTCTGAAAGGATCGGAGACAGCAAGCATTTTGAGGGCGAAGGCGATCACCTTACCGTCAACCGGGGTGACAACGTCGCTGAGGCTAATCTATGGGAAACCAATTTTGTCAACGACCTTACAAACTTCAAGCTCTATGCCATGGACTCACGGGGCAAAGGGTCATTAAACGTCTCCTTTATACTGGCAGACAGCACGATGCATGCCCACTCGTCTGAAATTCCGATGGGGCGCTACAAAAAAGCTCATCGTCATGCGGCATGAACTCATGTTCATGCTGTCAGTGGGACTGGTTATACCCTGCTCTGGTATGAGGGTGACCAAGAGTTCAAGGAGTTCCCCTGGGAACACGGCTTCATGTACACGCCCCCCTTCTGGATGTTTCATCAACATTTTAACACATGCGATCAGCCGGCCCGCTATCTTGCCTGCAGCATGGGTAGCCGCCGCTACCCCTTTATAGCCCTTAGGCGCAAAAGTGCAGAGGGCAAGGGTGCTACATCTATACAGGAAGGTGGTCGTCAGGTTGAATATGAGGACCAAGATCCTCGCATTCATCGCAAGTGGTTAGAGGCAATCGCCAAAAATGGAATTAAATCTAATATGAGCGACGTTTTTGACGAGCCCGCGATCATGGAACTTCCGGATAGTGAACTCACAGGCCCGATCAAAACACCCAAGTCAATTGGTCCGGCAGTCTAAGCATCGACTGAGATCATTTTGAAGCCGTCAAAGCACATCGCTATTATCGGAGGCGGCATTGTCGGGATAACTTCTGCCTTGGAATTTCAGCGGCGGGGAAATCGAGTTACACTCGTTGATCCAAAGCAACCAGGCCGTGAAACGTCCTATGGTAACACCGGCGTTCTCTCTGACGGTTCTGTAGTTGTTTCTAATAATCCTGGCCTACGCAAACGTCTCCCAAAACTCATTCGCAAAAAAAGTAATGCATTAAATTACGATTTAGGTTTTGTTCTTAAACGGCTGCCATGGGTGACGCGCTTTCTCAGCTACTGCACCGAACGACACCTTGATCACAGCAGCCAAGCCTTAAGAGCTTTACAAGCACATTCTCTGAGACTTCATCTGAATCTTATCAAGGATGCGGAAGTAGAAAATTTACTGCGTAAAACCGGTTGGTTGAAAGTCTTCCGCAGTGAGGCAACTTATAAAGCATACGCCATGGAGCTTAAAGTTTTTGAGCGCACGGGGGTGGGGCATACAATCTACACAGCTGAAGAATTAAAACAGTTGGAGCCTGGCCTGAATCAAATTTTTCACTGTGGCGTCCTATTACATAACGCATGCAGCGTCGCCAGCCCCGCCGCACTTTGCGACGCCTATCTTAAGCTCTTCATCGAAGCGGGCGGAAAAGTACTCCTAAATTCTGCTCGGAAGATACAGCATAAAGAAAATTGGGAAGTCGAGTTACAGACCTCAGATCCACTGGTTGCCGACGCTCTCGTAATTGCCGCGGGACCATGGTCCGCCGAAGTTGTTAAAAACCTAGGCTATAAAATACCGATGGCCTGGGAACGAGGCTACCATTGGCATTTAGAACCTGGTGATGGACCGATTCTCAAAAGAGCCGTGCATGACGTCGACGCAGGCTATGTGATGACCCCACAACAGCAGGGTATAAGGGTCACCTCGGGTGTAGAATTGGCTGACCGTGATGCACCAAATGATAATCGCCAAATAGAAAAGTCAATTCTTTCAGCACGCCAAGCGGCATCGCTAGGTAATAAAGTAGAGGAGACACCTTGGATGGGTCGCCGTCCAACCCTCGTTGACAGCCTTCCTATGATTGGACCCGCCCCACGCCACCCAGGCCTTTGGTTCAACTTTGGGCATCAACACAATGGACTTTCCACATCCGCAGCAAGCGCGGAGGTCTTAGCCGACCTTTTTGAGGAAAAGACGCCTAACATCAACTTTGCGCCCTTTAGACCAGATCGATTTAGAATTTAATTCTTTATTCTAAATGAATACCATTGAGGATGTACCTTGTGATGTTGTTATTAAAAAATACCGGCAACTCCCTCTTTACAGTTCGCCTGCAAATCAGCATGTTTAGCGCGATTTTTAACAATGGGGAAATCACGCCCCTTTAACGCGAGAGACTTTCTAATTTTAAGAGGGACCTATGCTCGATTTAATGAATATTGCCCGCACTGAGGCGGAAGGCGGAGACCTCTTCGGCCTTCTGAACGACTTATACGAACCCACAGATGTGAGGCCCAACGGCTATCCAGACGCCGTTGTCTGGCAGGGTGGAAACCATGACGGCAAAATCGAGCCCGTTGCCCATTCCATGACAGACGCTTTTGCTCTATTGGGAACCATGGCGGCTATCGATGTATTAGGGCTACCATTTTACGCTGTCCCCATGTGGTCACAGTACCGGCATGACTACAAACTAGAGCCTCTATCCTGGTTCGGTAATATGCCCTGTATTTCTATCAAATGGTCAACAGCAGGGGACGCCTATGTGAATGATGGCAAGGGCGGCAAAGTCGTTGTTATGGGAAAATCCGGCAATGCGCCCCTTCGGACACAAGCTGGCGTTTACTGCAACGTTCGTCCATATGGACCCATCACTGCCGTGCGCTGTATGCCTTGCCTTCCCTATTCACAAGATAAGAACGTGTTTGGGGTTAGTGCGGAAACTGGTCACATTCATTCGGAAATGAATACTCCGGGTGTCCAACTTGCCTACGCAAACCGCTTATTCTTGCAAATGGTTCACGAAACTGGACGCCTCGGCCGCGTCGCTACGAAGCCTACACAAGCACAAGAAGACGGCATAAATGCCGGACTTCATAGCTGGCTGTTAAAAGGGACAAAATTTCAAGTAGGCCGAAAATACGCCGTGGACCCTTATGAAGAATTTAAGGAAGAGATTGATAAAATTATAGCCCTNCTGCCGGCCAACTTTAAGGAGGGCATGGAAAATTGGGGNGGTCAGATCGAACAGCACATTTCTGANACAAACTATGGCCTACTTGTNTGGGACCTAATTGAACAGCGCGACTGTATTGTCCTTGCCACCGACCTTGANGGNGATCGGCTAACAGACCTTATGGCTGATATTTCTGACCCTCTTCGCTCTTTTGGTGGAATGGTTGCCAAACATCTTGGCAAAGATGTTGATATGCGAAAAGTTTGGAATGACATGGGTTACACGACTGGAAATGGCCGCGATATGACGTCCGTAATGCACCGTATGACTGGGCCTGCGATCCATGAACAAACGCTGGGTTCAGCTGATGCCATGCTGTTACGCCTATTGGATGGTGATGAATGGGTAGGCGGCACGAAACAGCCCTACGACCCGCGCATTCATTTCGTTCTAATCCGCGACGCATACCTCGATGCCAACAAAGGTAATAAAGAACTCGAAGATTTTCTTGATGACGCCCTCAAGAAATTTGATGAAATCTATTCTAGCGGTCAGCGACCCGGCTTTCTTGAAGGCTATAAGGATCTCAAAGAAACTATCACGCCGTGGGGTGCCTAGGGCATTAATCTAGGCAGGTCACTTTAACGCGGCGTATAGCATGGGTCTTAATGACCGGGGCAGGTGTCGGACTTGGTGCCGGTAAAACATGCCCGCCGCTTTATGAATAAATGGTAAGCCAAAGGTATCCATCTCGATTGCTTGACAGATCTGCAGCGTTTGACCATCTTCAGGACCAACACTTGGACCTTTGTACTTAAGAGCTTTCAATGCCCCATGATGTCGCGGGTGACCCGCATTGGCACGAACCGGGACGCGATCTGTATGCTGGGACACCTTCGTGGCCGCGCCTCGCTACTCCCTACGATGACTTCATGGAAGCACAGGAAGTCCCCATAGTCCGAGAAATTGGTATTTCTAACGTTCTTAACCTTCCAATGCGCCCTTGGAAAAGGCTGGGCGGTCGTGGGTGCTTTATTCAACTATTCGGAACCGAAGGAAAATGGGGAAGTTACCTCATCGAGGTACCTGGTGCTGGCGCCCTCAATATAGAGCGGCATCTATACGAAAAAGTTCATTTGGTTCTCGAAGGACGCGGGACCACCGAAATATGGGATGACGGACAGGAACGCCCGGATATCTTTGAATGGAGCCGAGGTTCTCTCTTTGCCATTCCAATGAATACGAACCATCGGATTGTTAACTCATCTGGAAGTCCCGCTATTCTTCTGGCAGGAACGACAGCGCCAAATATGTTTAATCTTCTGCAAGACCAAGATGTTATCTTTGGAACTTCTATGAAGATGAAGGGCCGTTATGACCCGGCTGAGAAAAATTTTGTACCATCAGAAGGTTTGCAACCTGACCCCACTCGTGGGCTAGCAATGTGCAGAACAAATATTGTCGCGGATGTTTTTAAAACAGACCTTTACCTGGACAATAGACGAACGCCGGGATACCGGAGAATGGAACCCCAAATGGCGGGGAATGTTTTTTACCAATTTATTAGCGAACACCCTGCCGGGCGATATTCTCGTGCCTATTCACCGGGACCAGCTGCCGCTTTTATTTGTATCGGCGGAAAAGGATATTCTTACACCTGGCCCCAGGGACTCGGCCCGACACCGTGGCAAGACGGCGAGGGCGGGAGCGTTCTGCGCCAAGAATATAGTGAATTTAGTATGATTTCAGCTGCACCAATGACTGGTGAATGGTTTCATCAACATTTTTCGATTGGAAATGAACCACTTCGCCTTCTTGGCTGGTATGGCCCTAATCATCATATCGCGCAGCAAGCGGGGATCCCCGGCGAAACAGTCGTTGATCCCGGCATGGTCGACATCACTTACCCAGGCGGTGCCTCGGTCCCATACTACCTCGAAGATGCCGAAGTTCGTTCCCAGTTTGCTGAAATGATTAAAGCTGAAGGGACTGAGAACCGCATGGACAAAAAATTTTATGACAAAAATACAACGTACTCCTTTGCAGGCGGTTGAATTCAACAAGGTGAAGGGCCTCGCGCAAAACCGTGGATGATAGCGATGAAGAAGGTGGGCGTGTTGTATTCGCAGAACGACTTAACCTAGCCTCCGCTGAGAAAACATCATTAATTAGTGTAGGTGTAGATATTGGCTCTTCAACATCACATATGGTCTTCTCACGACTGAGAATGGAACAGCGTGACGGCCAATATTTAGCTGTTGAGCGCGAAGTTATATATGACTCGGATATTTTTCTTACGCCATACAAAAACCAAAAAACAATCGATTCTGAAAAGCTAGGAGAATTTATATCTGGTCAGTATGCCTCTGCTCAGATCCGTTCTGATGAAGTCGACACCGGTGCAATAATTCTTACCGGCCTCGCCGTACGAAAGCAAAATGCCCGCGCAATAGGAGAACTTTTTGCTCTTGAAACTGGTAAATTTGTCTCCGTCTCTGCCGGTGATCAGATGGAGGCAACCATGGCCGCCTTGGGTTCCGGTGCGTTGGTTAACTCCAGAGAGATTGGTGTCAATGTCATGAACGTTGATATCGGTGGTGGGACCACAAAAATAGCTATTTGTGCAAACGGGAAAATTGTAGGTCTTACCGCCGTCGATATTGGGGCACGACTTATTGTATTTGATAAGAATGAAGTCATTACCAAAGTCGAAGAAATGGGACGCTTTTTTGTACGAGAAGCAGGCCTAAACTTATCTCCAGGTAAAGTGATAAAAACTGCAGATTGTGAAAAAATTGCCGAGTGTATGGCAATTCGGTTGGAAGAAATAATCGCCCTACGCGCCCCCTCCTCTAAAGACGAATTTTTATATCGCATGAAACCGATAGATTGGCGCGGTGAGATAGATGCCCTCACGTTTTCTGGCGGTGTCTCAGAGTTTATCTATGACTACGAAGAAAGAAATTTTGGCGATCTCGGTCCCTTTTTAGCGCGCGCGATCTACCGGCGGGTTGAGCAGACCGGATACCGAATAATGCCGCCCGTAGAAAACATTAGAGCGACCGTTGTTGGGGCCTCGCAATATACAATTCAGCTAACCGGGACAACGATTATAGTCACCGACGAAACGCTGCTGCCCCTCCGCAATATTCCTGTCATCAAACCAACTTTCAATTTAGATCAATCCGAAATTATACAAAAAAATATCTCCGAAGCTGTTATAGATGGACTGCATCGTCTCGAGCAAACTGATGGTAAGCAACCGTTTGCTATCTGCTTTGATTGGTTAGGCTCAGCTAGTTACAAACGTATTGAAAGTTTTCTATCTGGGGTTGTGACCGGATTAGCTAAACACCTCAAAAATAGCCAACCCCTGATTTTGGTTTGCGAAGGTGATATCGGCAAAACCCTGGGTACTCACGCCGAAGAAGAGATGAGTCTCAAGGTACCAATTATATCTGTTGATGGAATTACTCTTCAAGAATTCGATTATATTGATATCGGTAACGTAATGATTGCTTCCGGTGCCGTACCTGTTGTCATAAAATCCTTGCTATTCCCCGGGGACAATGAGCTCGGACAAAATTTTAAAAAGAGCCCTATGGAAAAAATTAATTAGGAGAAAGATCAAATTTATTTATCCAAAAATTTTTTCTTTTGATTAATCTTAGGTAGACTTTAACAATGAGTGAAATTCGTCACTTGAGAAACCGGTGGTACGTTGCGGGCCTCACTAACGAGGTAACCAACAAGCCCGTTGCATCTTGCATTTTAGACCAGCCGCTTGTCCTATTCCGCACAAATTCTAACGGCAAACTGGTAATTCTTGAA
>PBOV01000100.1 GCA_002724505.1 Rhodospirillaceae bacterium
TTCAAGGCCAAAGGCGTCTTTCACCGAAATCTCGGTGTCCGGTAGATCTACTCCAATGGTGTTTATTATACCATTATCAGCCAACGTTAATCTCCTTCTATCTATTACATAGCTGCGCCTTCCGAGGACCGTTGCCAGCCCAATCAGCAATCCCAGACATTCACAATAAAAGGAGCCTGCTGGATATCCTGACGACAAAGAAACAGCGAAATTTTATCGAATCGCGAGCGGAGTATACTTAGCCAAGGTAGGGGACTCAAGGTCCACCCACTACTTTAAATAATTTTGATATTTCAAATACTTCAGCTAAAAAGCCGCCAAAGGAGCCGTGCTTCAATCACAATCAAAAGAACGATCACCGCAGCATTGAAGAAGCGATGACTAATAAATTTTGCCAGCCACAAGGCCGACGGCAAGAAAATTGCAATCGGAATGCAAGCGAAGATGCTATAATACGCGCGTTCCAGATCAAGCAAACCAAACCAAATAAAAGCAAAAAGTTGTGCTATCGCGAAAATCTGAAAAAGCACCGAAATTACGAATTGAAATTGGGGGTGCTTTAAATTCAGAGAATGAATATATGGCGCTAACACCGGCCCCGCTGTACCGATCGCACCCTGAACAATACCGGCAACCCCCACCACAACTGCAAGTGCATGCTTCGTAACGCTTTCTGGCAAACTCTTAGGCACTTTAATAAGCATACTCGCAAGATAACCACCGAGCCAAAGCGCCATAAAGGATAATAGATAAGCCTCCGGAGTACGCGATAAAATCCAAGCCCCAATTATAATTCCGATCACACCGACGCCAATCATTAGTGGTAATGATGCGAAGTTGACCGCATGGCTTCGATACGTCCAAAGTAAATAAACGTTAATCAATATACCGGGTACAACCATAATCGCGACCGCTCTATCCACTTCCATAAAACCGGCCATTACCGGAATAGCAACTAACGGCAAACCTATGCCGGCTATACCCTTTACAAATGAGCCCGCCGCAAGAGCGATAAACATTATGACAAGTGATTCTAGAGACATATAAATCTAAATTCCTGTCCTAAACCTCACAAAACGGGATAAAGCAAAAAGAGAAACTTCCGCTCTTAACTTTCGATACAGTACCAGTTCCAAACGTGACGAATTAAGTCATCTATTTCTGTGAATTGCGCCTTCCAACCAAGCGCATTGGTTAGCTCCTTTGAGTCACCTGAAACGAGTTTAGCGACATCACCATTACGACGACTTTTTACGTGAAAATTTATTTTTAAGCCAGTAATGCGCTCGACGCTATCCAACACCTCCAAAACGGAGTTGCTTTGACCCAAGCCAAGGTTGAACTTGCGGACCCTTCCACGAGGCACGGGCGAATTAATAGCGGCAATGTGAGCGGCCGCAATATCCCACACATGAATATAATCTCTAAGACAAGTGCCATCGTGAGTGTCATAATCATTTCCAAAAATTGAAAATGCCGTTCCTTTTTCGGCCGCTTCAATTAACCGAGGAATTAAATGTGTTTGGTTTTCAAAGGGCATACCTAATTCAATATCTGGGTCAGCCCCACTGACATTGAAATAGCGAAAAATTGTCACACCCAACCCCGCATCTGCTGCACAATCGTAGAGGATTTTTTCGGCCATTAGTTTTGACCAACCGAAGGGATTGACCGGGTCTACAGGGGTAGAGTTCGTTACTAGTTCATCAGATGGATGCCCGTACACAGAGGCTGTAGATGAAAAAATAAACTGCTCCACACCGTACTCCTTACACTTTTCGATGAGGGCCAGCGTCCCGCATGTATTTATGTCATAATAAAGCGTTGGCTCTGAAGTTGATCCTTCCGCTTCGGTAAGAGCTGCAATATGAAAAATGACTTTGGGACTATACTCCCGCAAGGCAGAATCAAGACTGATACCATCGAGAATGTCACCCTCAATTTTTGGACCATAGCGAACAAACTCCGGACGGCCCGACGACATATCATCGTATGTTACGGGTCGATACCCGTGCGCCGCTAAAAGTTTGCAACACTGGCTTCCTATATAACCGGCTCCGCCGGTTACCAAAACTATTTCACTTGATGTTTTTAGCAAATGATCCGAAATTTTCTTTTATTTTTTAACTATTACGACCTAAGGCACAGAGAAATTCATATTTGTTTATTCCTTAGACACTCTCCCGCTTGTCATTCCTCCACGAACTTTACTAAAATCAAAAAAAATTTATAGTCAGCGATGTTAGTGTGGGCAATAAGCGGCGCCGTTCACGTGGATTGTCTGACCACTAATGTAAGATGAACCCGGTCCCACCAAAAAGCGAATAACGTCAGCCATATCCTGCGGCACCCCCATTCGTCCTAATGGAATATCTGGCTCTGTCGTAAAACCCGATTGAAGCGCGTTCGCACTACGAACAGTATCAAAGCGTCCCACTACAGCAGTATTTGCTCGGATATTTTTTTCACCAAACTCAATAGCGATACCACGAGTTAACCCCATCAGCCCGTCTTTAGTTGCCATAACATGAGTTCGGCCAGCGGAGCCTTTATAAGAGGATAGACCAGCAAGAGATACAATTGCACCACCGCCACGTTCAATCATCAAGGGAATACAAGCTCGCGATAAATTTAAGGTACCCTGCAGACAGGTGCCGGCTATTCGCGTCCACTCGTTCTGATCAATCTCAAGAAAGGGAATATTGGAGCGAACGGCGGCATTATTAATCAATATATCAACGCCACCAAAGGCGGTAATTGCACCATCTATTATTTTTTGGACTGCCCCAGGGTCACCAATATCTCCAAGACAAGAGATAGCTTTACCACCCGCCCCCTTAATCTCCGCCACTACCTCATCACACAAATCTTTTGATTCACGTGCGTTAACTACAAGAGATGCGCCGGCTTTTGCTAACTCAATTGCTGTAGCACGTCCGATATTTCTGGCACTACCCGAGACAATAGCTACCTTTCCAACCAACTCGTTTACCTGATCTACCATAAATTTCTACCGGTTTCCTTTTTCTAAATCACAAAAAATGTATCGATATCGTAACACTATATATCCTCAAAGGTCATTGGTATTGTACTACCAGTACATCCACGCGTGCGATAACTAAGACGGGAATTGATTAAGGAATGCCTCATGCGATTAAAGAATAAAGTAGCAGTGGTCACTGGTTCAGCGCAGGGAATTGGTGCTGTTTACGTAAAGGCATTAGCGGCCGAAGGCGCTAAAACAGTAATAGTTGACATAAAAGATTGTGCGAAAACTGCAGAAGCTACAAATACTGACTTACCAGACGCAGAGTTAATGACGCACATATGCGACATCAGTGATGAAACATCTGTTCATGGTCTGGTCCAAAAAGTTATAAAAAAATATGGCAGACTCGACATTTTAGTTAATAACGCTGCTATTTTTGCTTCACTTGACAGGAAACCCTTTGAAGAAATTTCAGTTAATGAATGGGATTCGGTTATGTCCGTAAATTTGCGTGGTGTTTTTCTATGTGCAAAGGCTGCATCCCCAATAATGAAAGCGCAAAAATATGGAAAAATCATTAATATAGCCTCCGACACAATGATGAAAGGAACTAAACACTTCGCGCACTATGTCTCTTCTAAAGGCGGGGTCTTTGCATTTACCCGAGCAATAGCAAAGGAACTCGGCGAGTATGGCATTTGTGTGAATTCAGTTGCTCCAGGGCTAACAAGTACGGATGTCATGGAAGCAGAAGAAAATTTTACTCTAAAGCGTTTTGATCGTTCAGTCTCCGCTCGATCAATTCAACGAATTCAGCAACCGGAAGACCTCGTGGGTACCATAATGTACCTAGCCTCGAGTGATAGCGATTTTGTCACAGGGCAGTGTATTGTCGTTAATGGCGGCGATAATCTCTATTAAATTGATTTTTTTCCGTTGAGCTCCATAACCATAACGTGGAATCTAAAAAACCAAAGAGAGGTGCATTAACAGTTGAAGAATTCATTTCCCAAAAGAAAATATTTCTTCAAAAGTGACGAGCAACTTTAGACAAAGATTAAAAACCCACTAACAGAAACTCTACTGTGAAAGTGGTGCCCAGGGGCTGAATTGAACAGCCGACACCAGCATTTTCAGTGCTGTGCTCTACCAACTGAGCTACCTGGGCGCGCATGAAATGCGAGCAGTGCTTATAAGAGAAATCAATGGTCCTGTCCATAGCCGTTCAGAGTGAAACGAGTGTTCAAAATTCTTGTTTGTTCAGCCCCTCNCNATTCTCTAATGTCGTTTCCAGTTCGTCCANGTCATTTTCATCTAATTCGACGACAGGGACAGAATAACTGCCATTTAGCCATTTAGCGAGGTCTANGTCGGCGCAGCGCCGAGAACAAAANGGTTGGTATTTCTCTTGACCTAGTTCACCGCAACCAGGGCATTTTNGGGGTTTTCGTTTCTTCGCTAAATCAATTAANACCATCACCCNCACCTTCNATATAAATGGCATATTCATCTGGGGCATAATCAGGCANAACATTTGTCACAACTTCCCTACCGACCCGAGAAAAAATTTTGCTTTGTTCTCCAACAAATTTAAATGCTTCGAAAATTTCAGGGCTTACACTTAAACCCAAACGGCCAGGAGCGCCCAACGCGGCTTCCCTTCTTAGGGATCGTAGTACCTCAAACATTAAACTATCAGCTCTCCAAACCTTGCCATTACCGTCGCATTCCGGGCACCTCGCCAGCAACGTTTCTGATAATGGTGGATGCCTGCGGCGACGTATGAGCTCCACTAGTCCTCCTTCTGTTCTCCCTACAACCCGACAGTTCACGCGATCCTGAGAAAAGCTCTCGCGAAGAACGTCAAGCACTTCTCTCCACCCCTCCTCATCCTGCATATGGATAAAATCCACTACAATTAATCCGCCCAAATTTCGTAATCTAACCTGTCGGGGAACTTCAATTGCTGCCTCAAGATTGGTTTTTAGAGCGTTTTCGTCGGGATTACTGCCCTCTATGTAACCTCCAGAGTTCACATCGATAGCCGTTAGCGCTTCCATAGATTCTATTACAAGTCCACCGCCAGAAGGCAAAGGGGCGTTTTTACTTAGGGCCGTATCAATCGCCCCACCCAAATCAAATTTATCAAATAAAGGGCCAGTACTTTGTTCGTAAGATAATCTTCCTATCAATTCAGGATAAAAACTTTCGCAATAATCCTTTGCCTCTTTAAAGGTTCCACCATGGTCAAAACGGATAGTGACGACGTCGTCTTGCACGTGATCACGAATAATCTTCTCCGTAGAGCTAAGTTCACGGAAAAGAAAAGCCGGAGCGGCGGTGTTTTCTCGCTCGATAAGAATTTTTTTCCATCGCCCTCGTAAATAATTGGCTTCGACGGCTAAAGTTTTATGGTCCACCCCCTCAGAAACCGTTCGAATAACAAAGCCCTCGTCTTCTTCTGCTATTTCATTAATTATTCGAAGCAAACGCTCTCTTTCCTCTTGATTTTCAATTTGACGCGAAACAGAAAACCTCGCCCCTACGGGTGCGTAAACGAGAAACCGGCCGGGAAGAGAAATTTCTCGGGAGAGCTGTGGTCCTTTCTTCCCAAGACCATCACGTTTCGCTTGAACAAAAACTATATTTCCTTCAGCAAAAGGAGATTCTATTGCACCGCTACTGGAATTTTTTGTTAGGGGTAAAAACCCTGACTTTTCGCAACCAATATCGATAAAGGCTGCGCCAATTCCTGGTATTACCCGTTCAACACGACCCAGATAGATATTGCCGACGATGCTGTTTCTGGTCTTTCGTTCAATGAAAAGGTCAACGAGCCAACCGTCATCCATAACAGCCGCGCGCAACTCATCCCCTTCCTTTTCAATCAATATCTCTCGGGCCATTATGGAAATTCACCCTTAGCGTAGTTTTTAATTGCTTTGTATTTTAAAACCCATTCCTTCAAGCATGCCGCATGTCTCAAATAACGGTAAACCAACTACATTTGAATAGGATCCATTAATAGACTGAATAAATCGTGCACCCTGCCCTTGAATACCATAGGCGCCCGCCTTGCCGCGCCACTCTCCAGTTGCAATATAAAATTCAATTTCTTTTAAATGTAGCCTTTTGAATAATACCCTTGTGGTCACACATCTCTGGTTAAACTTACCCAATGGTCCTAACACGCATACGCTGGTAATGACCCGATGCCGACGGCCAGATAGAAACTCAAGTTTTTTTCGTGCGTCCGCTTCATCCAACGGTTTTGAAAGGACCCGCCGTCCGCAAGTAACAAGCGTGTCTGCGGCCAGTGTCCAGTGCTTAGGATATTTGTTTGCGACCGTGTCTAATTTTTGTTTTGCCAATCGCAGCGCCAAATTTTTTGGTATTTCTTTATTTCTTGGTGTTTCATCGATATTTGCCGGCTCGACTAATGCAGGGACGATGCCAACCTGTTTTAATAGTTCCAGACGCCGAGGCGAAGCTGATGCCAAAACTAAACTATATTTAGTTTTATTATCAATCACCGCGGCTTCTTCTTATGCAATTGCTTAAAACTTGTGAAAATTCGAAATGACGATATTTGCTGACGATAGTTTGTGTCGTCATACTTGGAAAATTTGAGCCCAAAATTCTATATTTCCTTATTTCTTAATCCTAACGAGCGAGCGTGTGCATTTAACCCCTCTTCACTAGCTAAAATTTCTGCACTCTGCCCTATTTTACCTAGGGATTTTTTATCGCAGCCAATTATAGAGGTTCGCTTAAGAAAATCAGTAACACCGAGCCCAGACGAAAACTTTGCACTGCGCGACGTAGGTAGCACATGACTAGGACCAGCAATATAATCACCAACTGCCTCAGGTGTGTAACGCCCAAGAAAAATTGCTCCTGCGTTACTAACTTCCATTGCAAAATCATTGGGTTCTGAAATAGCTAACTCAAGGTGTTCGGGCGCAAAATAATCTACAAGCGGAACGGCATCGCTCAGTTTTTCAACAATAATTACGGCGCCATGTTTCTGCCAACTCTCTCGAGCAATCTCCGCCCTCGGTAATTCCATCAATTGTTCATCAACCGCATTCATTACCAAATCCCCAAAGGATTCGTTCTCGCAAATTAAAATCGCCTGTGCATTTCCGTCATGCTCAGCCTGAGCTAATAAATCTGTGGCTATCCAATCAGGATTATTCTGAGCGTCAGCTACGACCAAAATTTCAGATGGACCCGCAACCATATCAATACCTACGACCCCAAATAAGCTCTGTTTTGCTGCCGTAACATAGGCATTTCCTGGCCCCACGATCTTAACCACGGGATTTATGGTTTTCGTCCCATAAGCCATAGCCGCCACAGCTTGCGCGCCACCGACACGATAAATTTCATTAACACCGGCAATGGAGGCGGCTGCCAAAACTAGCGGGTTTAAATCACCATCCGGTGTTGGCACAGCCATCACAACTCTTTCGACGCCGGCTACATGAGCAGGAATAGCGCTCATCAAAACGGAACTCGGGTAAGCCGCTGTACCGCCAGGGACGTAAAGGCCTACTGAGGAAATAGGCGTCCAACGAGAGCCAAGCCGCACACCATCATTATCTATATAGTCAAAACCTTGGGGCAGTTGTTTCTCGTGGTAAGATTCAATTCTATGAGCGGCGTGTTCCAATGCTTCTAAAGTGCCATTGCTGCAAGAAACTCGCGCAGAAATAACTTCCGCTTCACTAATCTTAATATCCGCCGCATGTCCCAAACTCAAACGGTCAAATTTTTCGGTGTACTCAACAAGCGCCTCATCCCCGCGTAACCGCACGTCTGCAAGAATTTTACGAACGACGTCATTTACGTCTGTATCAATTTCTTGTCGTGCGCTGACTAATAGATCAATACGATCTTTAAAATCTGGGTCCCCAAACTTAATTTTAATCGCCATTAACCGCTTCCCGAATTCGCTGGATCCATCCACCCATAACTTCAGGCCGAGTTTTAAGACCTGCTCGATTAACGACAAGGCGCGAGCTTATATCCGCGATATGCTCAACTTCAATTAGTCCATTATCTTTAAGTGTCTTACCTGTATCGACCAAATCAACAATTCGCCTGGCCAGACCAAGTTTTGGAGCCAGCTCCATCGCACCATTCAATTTAATACATTCAGCCTGCACACCACGCGCAGCAAAGTGTCGTTTTGTTAATTCAGGGTATTTGGTAGCGACAGATACATGGCTCCAACGACTCGGATCGTCATCCATACCAATATCAGCAGGTTCTGCAACCATAATACGACATTTACCAATCCCCAGGTCTAAAGGCGAATAGTTTTCTGGATAATCAAACTCCATGACAACATCGCTGCCAGCTATACCGAGGTGCGCAGCCCCAAATGCAACAAAGGTTGCCACATCAAAACTACGAACTCTAATAATGCCTAGCCCTTCGACATTCGTTGCAAAAGTCAAACGCCGATCTTGCTCATCATCGAACCCTGCCTCGGGCTCGATCCCCGCGCGTGCCAATAACGGCATAGCTTCCTTTAAAATTCGGCCTTTTGGTAGAGCTAGCACGATATCAAAATTTTTAGTCACAGATATCTCCACTACGGGGCTTTCGCCTCTTAAACTAATTGTCACCAAACGGATGGCTCGGGCGCCTTTGCGTTGGCCAAGGTTCGTCAAGGTCCTGAATATGACACATTATCTTTTCCACTTGGAGACGAACGGTAATCCCCGCAGAAAACGCAAGATCAATAAAGTCTTCCTCCGCTGCAATGGAAAGCAGTGAAATGATTTGTGCTTTTTTAGCCTGGTTAAGGCCGTTGTGCCGGACTGCAGTGACAGTGTCAAAGCAAATTCCGCAGTTAACCCTCTCATAAATTATATTTCCCTCCAATGGTCTGTCGCGGTTTGCGTCCTCCCAACAAAACCGGTTTGCAACAAACGCAAAGCGGCATTCTTTTTGAAGAAAAGTCATTTCGTCTATAGCAATTACAGAATCCTGCAAAATTGCAGAGATTACCGCGAGGTCCTCTTCGTCAGTCGCTCTAAGTTTTAGAAGTTCAACTTCATTCACTCGTCTAATCTCTCAATGTCCGCTCCGCAGGCCGCAAGTTTTTCTTCTATCCGTTCATAACCCCGATCTATATGATAAACTCGACTGATCGTCGTTTCTCCCTTTGCTACAAGGCCCGCAAGCACAAGGGAAGCCGATGCTCGTAAATCATTTGCCATGACGGGAGCACCTACAAGGCCCTCCACACCACGAACCAAAGATGAGGCCCCATGCACGGTTAGATTAGCCCCCATCCGTGCAAGCTCAGGAATATGCATAAAACGGTTTTCAAAGATTGACTCTGTAATCATTGCAGCTCCATTTGAAATGCTCATCAACGAAGTCATTTGAGCCTGTAAATCTGTCGGAAACCCCGGAAACGGTTCGGTCATTACATCAACACCCCGTAACGGGCCGTCACGGCTTACAAAAATACTATGTTCTGATAGGTTGATTGTAACTCCTGCTTCAACTAACTTCTCCAAAACTGCTTTTATCTGTTCGCCGTTGACCCCGATTAACTCTATTTCGCCTCCGGTCAATGCAGCGGCCATAGCATAGGTACCCGCCTCAATACGGTCGGCGATTACTCCATGTTCGGCCCCAGACAAACTTTTCTTACCCTGGACAACCAATGTGTCGGTACCGATGCCTTGAATGTCCGCTCCCATCGTAATTAAGCACTCTGCAAGATCACCAATTTCTGGCTCGCGGGCGACATTACTTAAGACGGATTCGCCTTCAGCTAAACACGCAGCCATCAGACAATTTTCTGTAGCACCTACCGATACCATTGGAAAAGTAACGTTAGCACCATGCAGCCCATCCGGCGCCGTGCCACTAATGTACCCCTCTTC
>PBOV01000101.1 GCA_002724505.1 Rhodospirillaceae bacterium
GATGTGCGGGTCCCAGTATCAAATCTAGTCGGGGAAGAGGGTGAAGGTTTTAAATACGGTCAGACATGGATTACGGCTGGAAGAATTCGTCATGCCGCCCGAGGAATAGGAGTTGCGGAGCGGTGTATGGAGTTGGCAGGGTCTTATACCAATCAACGCGAAACCTTTGGTAAAAAACTATCTGAAAGGCAGGCTGTTCAATTCATGATGGTTGATAGTTGGATGGACACACAGATGCTTCGCCTCTTTGTTCACAACTTGGCCGCAAGGGCGGATGCTGGCGAGGATATTCGCTACGAATCATATATGGCGAAAGTGAAAGGTGACGAACATGCGTTTTCAGTCTGCGACAAGACTATGCAAGTTCATGGTGGAATGGGCTTGACGACCGATTTACCCATTGAAAAATTATGGAGAGATAGCCGCTCAATGGTTATCACCGAGGGCCCGCCTGAAATTTTGCGGATGGTAATAGCGAGAGCGTTTTATCGAGAATACGGAAATTAAAAGTTCAAATTCAATGTAATCTTGNAAGGGTANGTAAATGAAGAGAATGAAGTGCGTAAAGGTTGAAAAAAAAGGNGGGATCAGTTGGGTATGGCTAAATCGGCCTGAGAAACGAAACGCTATGAGCCCNCAACTNCANAGNGAAATGGATGAGACGTTGAGGGAATTAGAGACCGATCCGGAAACTNCNGTAGTNGTNATAGCGGGTGCNGGAGGGTATTTTAGNGCTGGCCAAGATTTNAAAGAATTTTTTCGTGAGAANGAGAANAANCCTGCTGGNCGAAAATTGGCCGCTGAGCAAGCAAACCGTTGGCGNTGGGAANGACTTTACAAATACGATAAACCGACCATCGCTATGGTTGAGGGGTTTTGTGTAGGCGGTGCTTTTATGCAGCTTTGTGCAACAGATTTTGCTATCGCAGCAGATGACACAGTGTTTTCTCTTTCTGAAGTGAATTGGGGNATTCTTCCCGGTGCGCTGGTATCTAAAGTTGTCTCGGATACGATCATGCCCCGCAAGGCATTGTATTATTGTTGCCTTGGCGAAGCATTCGATGGCGTTGAAGCTGAAAAGATCGGTTTCATAAATTTTGCAGTTCCTAAAGACGAGCTAGTTGATAAAACTATTGAGCTGGCACAAAAATTNATGGCTAAGAGTCCCGCCGTCCTGCGTGCGACTAAGCATGCTGTGCGTCAGGTTCGTACCATGGACTTCGATCAGTCCTATGACTATCTAGCTGCCAAGGGGCAGGCTATTAAGGTTGGTGANGCCCAAGATTCNTACAACACNGGNCTNAGCCAATTNTTAGATAAGAAAGCCTACAAACCGACTTTTGAGCCGTTCGCTTTAAAGAAGCCACGTAAATCTGNCGCTAAGAAAAAGGCTCCCGCGAAAAAGAAAGCCGCAAAAAAAGGCACTAAACGCGCCAAGAAGTAACTGGAAAAATCGGCAACTGCCCAATCATCGGCGGTTGCCGACGGCTTTCCTAGCGCGTAACTGCCCGTATATCTACGGCACAGATACCTTCCCCTCTTGTCTTGACCATCAGGGGATTTATTTCTANGTCTGCTAGCCANGTNCGATGGTCTAGAAAAAAATCTGCTAATCCCTTTATGCCTGCAATCAAGGCATCTTTATCCGCTGGCTTNCCGCCGCGGAAACCATCTAGTAATGTNGAGATCTTTAATTCTCCGATCATGTCTCGGATATCATTTTCGCTGGCAGGTAGAAGCCGCACAGAGACATCCTTAACTAACTCAACCATCACACCACCGCTNCCTACAATAAGTATAGGCCCATATTGGGCGTCGTCTCTTGCCCCTANAAGCAATTCTGCACCCAATACCATTTCCTGGGCTAAGAACCCTTCAATATTGGCTTTATTATCAATAGCGTTGAGTTTCTTTTCCATGNTTTTAGCCGCAGCGATNGCAGCTGGCTCATCGGTGATNTTGANANAAACGCCACCAACCTCAGTCTTATGACTTGCTTGGGGGGAGATNATTTTGATTGCCGCCGGGAATCCNACCGTCGCGGCAGCCTTTCCAATCNCTTTACTATTGGCCGCCCGCGCCGTTTTTGGCGCTGGTAAACCCTTTGCGGCTAGGGCGGCTTCAAGCGCCTCTCCACTGCAATTTCTTTTGTTGCCTGATGGCTCTGGAATAGTTGGTATATCGCGCCCGGCTCGTTCTCCAAAGAACCAAAGTGCATTCATAGCGCGAACGCCTGCCCTCGTACCNTGTAGAAATGGCATGTTAGTGGCATCTTGAAAAATTAGCCCGCCCTCNGGAATTTGATGGGGCATCCGGGCAAAGGAAATCACCGGNTTATCAGTGGAGTTTATTAGATCTNTGACTTCTTCTTGCGGCCCGGCGCTGCGNGCAGAACCTGGCANATTATTGCACCATGCGACCATATCNACNCCTGGATCGGCGGCAAAAGCCTTGCAGATTTCAGCGGGGGCNGATTTTCCTGAAACACCAACGGGGGCGCCGGTATCAATAGGGTTACGGATNTGACAATCAACGGGCACATATGGGCGAATCGCCTCGACAGTTTCAGNACTCAGATCCGCCACTANNGCATCTTCCTGTTCGCAGTAATCATGTAGTAAATCGACTGTGCCCCCCGATGTAGTCATAAAAGCGATTCTGGGGCCTTTNGGAAGGCGGTTTTGTTGGAAGGAGAGGGTCATCTCAATCATCTCCTCCAAAGTTTCGCAATTAATGATGCCATAGCGCTCGCATACCGCTTCGTAGGCAGTATAGTCACCGGCTACAGCGCCGGAATGTGACTGTGCGGCTTCACGCGATTTTTGGGAGCGACCNGTTTTAATGGCAATTATCGGTTTGCCNGCTTTTAGTGCTCGGCCTGCCGCTTCCATAAANTTTTTTGGTTTTCGNATGCCTTCGATAAAAAGACAAAGCTGCTTGGTCTCCGGATCATCAATAACCAAATTCATATAATCAGCGAGATCCAAGCTTAGNTCATTNCCTGATGAGATTNCATAGGAGAAACGAAGCCCACGTTCCTGCCCTGCCCTGGTGAAATAACTGAGTGTGCCTCCCGATTGGGTGANTAAGGCGACAGGACCNGGCTCCATATCGCTAACATGTAAATGNGGATAGCAGTAAATTTTTTCGCGAATTCCAGCGAGCCCCATGCAATTGGGCCCACAGATTGGTATGCCGATTTCATTTAAGGTTTTTTGNAATTCAGCGCCACGTTGGATTGACTCTTCTCTTCCTCCATCCCCAAAGCCTGAGGAATATACTACAGCGGATTTAAGTCCATTTTCGGNGCCNAGTCGAAGTGCACCTTCAATTGCTGGAGCTGGGATTATCATCAGTGCTAGGTCGGCTGNCGCTGGCAATGAAGCGAGGTCTTTAAAGCAGGGAACGCCAAATATTTCGNNTCGCTTGGGATTTACAGGGNAGACTTTCCCTGGATAGCCAGATTTNTNCAAGTTGTTAAAGATATTACGGGGCCAATGAGATTTTTCCGTTGCCCCAACAATGGCGATGGTTTTGGCATTAAAAATTACAGCTGCTGGGTTGGTCATCAGTNTCTCCCTTTAGGCGTCAAGAAATTAGGTTTANGGCATTTTTATTGCACTCGACCACGAGCGGCAATATTCCAGACATCCACAACATCNTCGCCACTATAGGCAATGAAGCGATCATAAAGATTNACGGTTGTGTCGCAGTGGGTTGGCACAAAGTTTACTTTGTCGTTGAGCNCTAAAGGGCATANACCGTCTTCAAAAATTAATTCACTATGTTCTTCACCAGCNAATTTAAATTCAGCNCCAGTTAAGTTGATTGGNNCGGGCGGACCCCCATCTGAGCTGATAGCCTTTAAGCCCATATCGAGAATACAGCGACCCGGGCTCGGTAATGAAATGACCGATGCCATGATAGTTAGTGACTGCTCAAACGGGATACCAACTCCATTATCCCATTCGATTTTACGGTATCGTGAATCCATAAAAAGGTAGCCTCCGGGTTGGAGCTCTGTAAGTCCACCACAAGCGGCATCGATGATCGAAGTCCCNCTGCCGCCGCCGGTCAAATAGTCAANCGGCAGGCCGGCGTCGCGGATTAATTTAGCGGTATCCGTCAGAAGGCCTATGGCTTTTCGCGCGGCGTCNTNGCGTTCAGCGAANGATTCTGTCATCTGGATTGCGCCTTGATACCCCTGTAGACCCTTGAAGTTAAGGCAATCAGCGTTCATNACTTCATAGGCTAATTTTAAAGTAGNNTCCCCGGGGGGCACCCCACATCTTCCCTGGCCNACATCAACCTCAATCACGACATCAGGTCGAGTTCCATAAGTTTGGGCGACTGTGGACATCTCAGTTATGTTGTTGGAATTATCAACTACAATTGAAATTTTTGCTTTATTGGCTATCTGCATCAAACGGGTAAGTTTTGAGATGCCAATCACCGGGGTGGTGATTAGGATGTCTTTAATTTCATGGGAGACTAGAACTTCGGCTTCGCCCAATTTGGCGCAACAAACACCGCATGCCCCGGCTTCAATTTGCATTTTTGCAATTTCTGCTGACTTATGCGCCTTTGCATGCGGCCGGTATGCGACATTTGCCACGGCTGCTAAATCTTGCATGTGCTTCATATTGCGGAGAAAGGCATCTTCCTCAATTAATAATACAGGTGTGTCGAGCTGTGAAAGTTTCATGATTGACCTTTGGGTATTGCACCAGAATCATAAACTATTTTACCGCCAACTATGGTCATTTCGGCCGTGATGTCTTTGATCTCGTTTTCAGGGCAGGTCAATGGGTCTTTGTCTAAGATTATTAGATCAGCGAGTTTGTTTGGTTCGAGGGTGCCTTTGAAATCCTCTTCACCCGATAGATAGGCGCCGTTGCGAGTTGCACAATTTAGCGCTTGCTGACGGGAAAGCGCTTGGTCAGGGGCGATCTGCCCATCGACAAACCTATTGTAACGAGTGATTGCCTGCCAAATCGGGTACCATAGGGTGGTCGGTACATTGTCAGTGGCGAGGGCAATAGGGATACCCGCCTCGACTACACTCCTGAGGGGCGCAATTTCGTTTTCACGGACTTTACCAATCTGATCACGGACGATATGGCCATGCTTATAGATATAACGATTTGTATGCGACGTCATTGCTAGACCAAGATCAGACATACTTTGGATTTGGTCTTCCGTTGCTCGGTCTAAGTGGCCCATGACCCATCGTTTCCCGGAAAGCGATGATATCTTATCGATGGTCTCAAAATACTCCAAAAACTCCATCCAAATTGCATTGGCTCGTATGTTGTTACGCGCAGCAGCGGCCAGATAGTCGACAATTCCACTTTCAGGAATACCGCTATCGTAATTAAACCCAGACCAACCCGTATAAGGGGCTGAACGATTGCGCACCATATTGTCCGGTGTTACACCAAAATCTGCAAAAATTCCCGCAACGCTTAACCACTCATCCCCATCACCACGAAACCCACCGAGCCAGTCCGACCATTTTGAGAAGGCAGATTCATATCCATTTTTATTGGCAAAATGCCATGATGGGCTATAGACGAGTGTCGCTCGGACGGTAGCTGCATTTTCCGCATTTACCGCAACATAAGCTTCGATTAACTCCTGGGCACATCCATGTTCTTCATAGACGCTAGTGGTTCCGCTAGCGTTATAAATAGCCATAGAGCGTTTGATGCCGGCAATTCGGTCTTGGTGATTAAAGCGGGGCATCCTTTGGAAATAGGCGAGTTCAGCAATTGGCACAAAAGTATATTCGTGAATGATACCGTTTAGCGCGCCGTTTCCGTCTGTTTCAAAATTAATAATGTCGGGTAGGTCGCCTGGATCCGATGCCAGTCCGGCCTCTTCTAAAGCCATTGAATTTGCGATAGAGGTCAGCGGTTGGATATGACGCCAGTAACCCCAAATCGGTCTAATATAGACGGGGTTTTTCGGTGATACCCTGTCGAGGTCCTCGCGGTTTGGCCAACGCCGCTCAGCAAGACTTTCCGGCACGTCAAAATAATAAGGCGGCTCGCCAATCGGCATGGTTACAATCCATTTTCCTGGTTCCGACTTAGCGACTAACGCGGCAATACGTTCTAAAACATCATCAATTGATTTACAGCCTGATAGGGTTGGAAAAATTGATTTCAGTCCTTCGCGATCCATGTGAGCATGCCCATCGATTAAACCAGGCATAACCGTTCGACCGCCAGCGTCAATAATCGAATGGTCCGAATGATCGGAGGCAAGTGTTTCAACAGGCCCAACAGCAGAAATACGATCACCTGCAAGGGCGATTGAATTGTGAATGGAAAAACTATCGTCGCAAGTAACGACCTTGGCGTTGCGGATCAGCATTGATTAAAACGACGGGCTTTAATAGCCAGCCGCGTAAGCCTCCCGCCTGTGATCGGCAGCACCTACCAGCACCCCATTTTCGAGGATTTCAAGGCATTTAGACGAGCCGAAATAAGACGCTCCTGATGCCTTTCCAATTTTAAATCCTCGCGCGCTTAGGGTGTCACCCACAGAATCTGGAAACTCGTCATCTATCAGAAGGTTGGATTTTCCGTCGATAGACCAGCGTGGAGCTTCAATTGCTGCTGAGATTTCCATTCCGCGATCAACCATATTTGTTAGCATCTGTACATTTGAGATCGTCTGGGCAGGGCCGCCGGGTGTGGTCAACTGGTACTTCACTTTGCCATTTTTAAAGGCCATTACGGGATTTAGCGTATGGCTAGGCTTTTTACCAGGGGCCACGACATTGCGGTGCTGAGGGTCTGTCACAAAGCCCGTCATCCGATTATTTAACAGGATGCCGGTGCTTGGTTCGAGGAATGCAGAGCCAAAGACATGAAACACACTTTGCACCACCGAAATCGCATTGCCATAACCGTCTGCTAGGGTGATACAGCTTGTACCGCCTGCACCGGGACGTTGGTGTGGGCCTGGTTCGGCGGCGCGCACTGCGGCTTGCAGCTTGCCAGACATCTGGCCCCCGAGCAGCTCATCAATCGGGGCAGGGTGAATAGCTGGGTCGCAAATATAGGGAATCCCCTCATCAAAGGCTGCTCGCGCGGCGGCCATTAGATATCCCAACCGGTCCGCATCCGGTCCATTGAAGGCTTCCCGAGGTAGACCCTTAATCGCATTGAGCTGCATCAGCATCAATATACCATAGGAGTTCGGCGGCATAACGTGTACATCGAGGTCACGGTAATCCGTATGGAGTGTATCTACCCATTCTGGTTCGTAACCCTCAAAGTCAGCTGCTGACAACAGACCACCATTGGCCTGACAATATTCACCTAAAGATTTCGCGATACGCCCCTCGTAATACACACCGCTGCCATTCTCGGCAATTTCACGGATGGTTTCCGCTAGGGCCGGTTGCTTAACAATCTCACCCGGGTTCATTGGAACACCGCCCGGCATATACAGCGCGGCACATCCGGGGTCTTTGCCGACATGCTCAAACAGACGCAACGCACTTGTCAGAATTCTCGAGATTGGATGGCCGTTTTCCGCTAAGTCAATTGCATCGCTAAATAGATCCTTCCAGGCCAATTTACCGAATTTTTGATGTAGCCTTTCCCAACCGCGTACGATACCCGGAACTGAGGCTGCGTTGGGGCCGTGGGGGGTCATTCCGTCCTTGTAATATTCCGGGGTTGCGCCAGTTGGGGCATGACCACTGGCATTCAATCCCTGGGTTTTTTTTGATGCGGCGTCGTGGTGGATGATAAATGCATCTCCTCCAAATGATGTGGCGTGGGGTAGAACTGTGCACAAAACAGCCGAGGTGGAAATCATGGCGTCAACCACAGAGCCTCCCCGTTCCAACACTCTTAAACCTGACGTGGATGCAAGCGAGTGCCCAGAAACAACCATCCCCTTGGTCCCGTAGACTGGCGAGCGGGGAAGTTTTACGCCAGCAAATTCATCGACCTGTCCGGCCATGGAATTCTCCTAAAAAACTATAAACTACAATTTATCCCGTCCTGACGGAAGGCGGCTTCTTGTCAATGCAGAGGCCCCCGAGCATAATCCTGCAAAATTAGGAGATCAACGGAGAGTTAGATGGGAATTCCTGAGCTAAAAACAGTGGATATCGGACAGGGACAGGAGATTTCTTATCGTGAGGCTGGTGCTGGGGTGCCGGTTGTAATCCTGCATGGTTTAGGGGGGCGATCTGACAGTTGGGTCCCTCAATATGAAAATTTATCGGGTAAATACCGTGTAATTGGATGGGATGCGCCGGGTTATAATGAGTCTTCTGAGATGCCGCAACACGAACCGATAATTCAGGATTATGCACTCATCGCTAAACGCTTTGTCGATGCGATGGGTCTAGACCGATTTCATCTTGTTGGCCACTCGGTTGGGACTTGCATTTCGGCTTGCTTGCATCAGGCATACCCAGAACAATTGATAAGCCTGACGTTGGCAGAAGCTGTGATAGGTAGTGGTGGTGAAACGAAAGAAAAGCAGGATGCCGCAATTGGCGCCCGCAGAAAGGATTTCGAAGATCTCGGACCAGTAGAGGTGGCAAAAAACAAGACGCCAAACTCCTTATCACCAAACGCTGACCCTGCAGCCATCCAGGCCGCTATTGCGTTTGCTTCTAAGGTGAAGGTTGCCGGACACCTTAAACTCGCAGCCGCCCTGATCCGCTGCAATATCTTTGATTTTGTCACGCCGTTAGCTTGTCCAGGAATGATTATTGCGGGATCAGATGATCGCTCGGCGCCGCCAGAATTTGTCAAAAAAATTGCCGAGGCTTACCCTGGCATCAATCACCAAATAATTGAAGGAATTGGTCACCAAATTGCGTTTGAGAAACCTGAAAAATTTATCAACTTACTCAATGAACATTTAGGAGCAGTATCTTAATCATGGAAAGTTCATCATCAATTAAGAAAATTCTCTCCGGCCTCACCGGTGATGATTTGCTGATCAAGCTGGATTGGGATGAATGGCTTGATGTCAATACACCCTATGAGGAGGTCCCATTTAAACAGAAGGATGTCTTCACTCGCTTTAGTCGTAATGGTTATGATTGGGATATTCAGGGTATCCTTTACACACCGTCGGTTGAGGTGGACCCTAACCTTGCTATCGTTATGTTTCATGGTGGCGCAGGCAGCTCGTATGGGAAGGATACCACACCTGACGGGCGTCCGGGCCTACCGCGTGTGCTAGCCGGGCAGGGCTTTAAGGTTCTCAATATGACTTACCCTGGCCACTATCCGCCAGGGGGAATCTGGAATGAAGATGTCCCTGATCGTCAACCGTGGTATTTGCTAGATAAAAAACTTTCTGACGATGAAATTTACGACCGGAATCTTAAATGCACTTTTAATGTTATCTTACAGGGCTCGGCCCAACTGGTTGATGAAAATCTTCCCGGTCGCAGCATTCTAGCACATGGCCATTCGACGGGTGGCCCGATGGCAGCGCATCTCACGCGTTTCTCGTCAAAGACGACAGTTGTCGGAATTTTGGGCTGGGGTAGTGGGGGACCCGATGGCTGGCGAAAGGAATGGCGCGATAAAACGGGGGCTGAGGACGATGGTCGAAAGGGCGTTGATGAAATGTCAAAACGCTCCGTGGAGGCCTTCGCCAAGGCAGGCTATGTGAGTGATCCTGAATTGTGCCCATGGGGAGGTGCCGAGGGCTTTGTTAAATGGGCTGAACCTATTAGGTCGCAGATGAAGACTGGTTTGTGCGATAACCAGCACATGGTGGTGCCAGAACTGCTTGAGGAGTATCCGAAGATCACCGGATTGCCCCGCGAAGAATTTTTTGATCATCTAGACGACCCGGATCCTGAGTGGCTCAAATCAATCAATGTTCTTTTGATGGTTGGGGGAGACGATAAAGGCCACTGGGTTGCAGGTAAGGAGGAGGAGGATAAACGGGAGGTTTTTATGGGTCGAAAATATGAAGCGGCTGGATCCCGTGTGCATGTTGTCTTCGTGCCGAAATACGGCCATTACGGGATGATGGAAAAATACAATGAGAAAATTGCTTATACTTGGTTGTGGGCGGTGAAGGATGGGTATTTTTCAACCTAGAACCATTTTTTAAATTTCGTCCTCGATCGATGGATGTCTTAGACGGGGGCGGAGCAACCGAAACACAATTGCTGTCACGATAGTTCCGGCGAAGACAGGCATCCACCATGGCGCTTCATCACGGAAGAAGAAGATCGCAATGGCAACCATTATACCGATTAATAGTGAAATTTTTAGCGCGTGGCGAAAAATCGGGTGATCGAACTGAATGTTCGTTAAATCCTCGGCGGGGTTTTGCCAATTACCTGTTTCCGGATATGTTTTGGGGATTGCTTCCCGTTTATGTTTCTTCTCCTCAGGCATTAGTTGTTTCCCTTGGCTAGACGCATTTCGGCGAGCCTCGCCCAGTAGCTGGCGCCGATTGGCAAAATTTCGTCATTGAAATCATATTGCGGATTGTGGAGATAACATCCCCCTTCCCCGGGGCCGTTACCAATCCATATATAACAACCCGGGTTTTCATTAAGCATAAAAGAAAAATCTTCGGCGCCCATCTTAGGTGGCAAGTCAGTCAGTACATTTTCTATACCTACAATATGGGCGGCAACCTTTGAAGCGTAATCACTTTCCGTTGTCGAGTTTACTGTCGCTGGATAGCCACGGGTGTAGGTTACGTGTCCCGTCATACCGAAGGCACTAGCAACGCCGTCTGTTAGGCGACGGATTGCCTTCTCAGCGATATCTTGTACTTCCGTTTTAAAGGATCGGACGGTTCCCTTGAGCGTGATCTCTTCTGGAATAATATTGTAAGTCTCTCCGGCATGGATCTGGGTAATCGACAGGACAACCGATTCCATCGGATCCATTGAGCGGCTCGATACCGTCTGCAGTGCTGTGACCAGTTGCGAGGCCGCGACCATGACGTCTGTACCAAGATGCGGGAAGGCAGCATGGGTCCCAAGCCCCTTAAGTGTTATGTCAATGGTATCGGCAGCGGCCATTGCCGGGCCCGGACATACGCCGAACGTCCCTACGTCCTGTCCTGGGAAGTTATGCATTCCCCAAACTGTTTCGCAGGGGAACTTTTCAAATAATCCGTCTTTAACCATTTCGCGTCCACCCCCGGCAAATTCTTCAGCAGGCTGGAAAATAAAATGAACTGTGCCCGCAAAATTGCGCGTCTCTGCCAGATACTTTGCGGCCCCAAGTAGCATGGTTGTGTGACCGTCATGACCACAAGCGTGCATCTTGCCAGGGTTTTTCGAGGCGTGATTGTGTGTTGCAGTTTCTTGGATATCTAGCGCATCCATATCTGCGCGTAATCCAATCGCTGGACCATCACCGTGACTGCCTTTCAATGTGCCGACAACGCCAGTCTGGGCCAGGCCCCGATCTATCTGGACGCCAAACTCACTTAGTTTCTCGGCAACAAAATCCGATGTTTGATGTTCTTCAAATGCGGTTTCGGGATGAGCATGTAGCTGCCGCCGCCATTTGGTCAGCTCGTCATGAAACTCAGCGATACGATTGATTGTCGGCATGGATATCTTCTCCTCAGGTCGATAGGGAGGTTTCCGCGCCTAGTCATCGGTGTCAAGGTGGTACTTTGATTTTAGACGCCAGTCTTGCGGGAAAGCGAGGTTCCTGTAAAACCTTCGGTACGAATAAAATGAGGGTTCCATGGTTGAAATGTATGAAGATATTCGCGATGCAGTGGCTAAGCTTTGTGATGATTTCCCCGGCGAATACTGGCAAGAAACGGACCGTGAACGCGCTTATCCTGCTGAGTTTGTAAAAGCCCTAACAGACAATGGCTATCTTTCCGTTTTAATCCCAGAAGAATTTGGTGGTAGCGGTCTCGGCATTACTGCAGCTGCAGCAATTATGGAAGAGATCCACAAATCAGGCTGCAATGGTGCTGCTTGTCATGCTCAGATGTATACGATGGGCTCCGTCCTTCGCCATGGTTCAGATGCTCAAAAGCAGGAATATTTGCCAAAGATTGCCACCGGTGAGTTGCGGCTACAGGCATTTGGAGTTACCGAGCCGACCAGCGGAACTGACACGTTGAGCTTGCGGACAACGGCGGTCAAAGAAGGGAATGATTCATATATCGTTAACGGACAGAAGATTTGGACCTCTCGGGCTGAACATTCGGATCTTATGTTATTACTGGCAAGGACTACCCCGCGCGACCAAGTGGAGAAACGAACCGATGGCTTATCAGTCTTTTTGATTGATATGCGGGAGGCGTTAGGGAATGGATTGGAAATCAGACCTATCCGCACGATGATCAATCATGCCACAACCGAAATCTTCTTCGACAATCTGCGGATCCCCGCCGGTAGTCTGATTGGTGAGGAGGGCAAAGGGTTCCGTTATATTTTGAGCGGTATGAATGCAGAGCGTATTTTGATCGCGGCTGAATGTATTGGTGATGCGCGGTGGTTCATAAAAAAGGCTAGTGATTACGCTCGAGATCGTAACGTTTTTGGTAAACCAATTGGACAGAATCAAGGAATTCAGTTCCCGATTGCCGAAAGTTATGCTCAAACTGAGGCGGCAGATCTCATGGTCAAACGGTCTGCAGAACTCTATGAATCCGGCGAGGAATGCGGGTCTGAAGCCAATATGGCAAAGTATCTGGCGGCTGAAGCGTCATGGAAGGCAGCGGACATGTGTATGCAAACTCATGGGGGGTTCGCGTTTGCCGAAGAGTATGACGTCGAACGTAAATTTCGGGAGACCAGGCTCTACCGTATCGCACCAGTCTCAACCAACCTAATCTTGAGTTATCTTGCTGAGCACGTTCTTGACCTGCCAAGATCATATTAACCTGGGGGGCTGAGTTATGGGTATCGGTAAGCCGCTAGAAGGAATTCTTGTTGTCTCGTTAGAGCAAGCGGTAGCTGCGCCTTACTGCTCATCTCGTTTGGCGGATGCCGGCGCTCGGGTTATCAAAATAGAAAGACCGGAAGGAGACTTTGCGCGTGGTTATGATAGCGTCGTGCATGGTGAAAGTGCGTATTTTGTCTGGCTAAATCGTGGAAAAGAATCGTTAGTCCTCAATATTAAGGATGAAGAAGATGCGAGCCTGCTCCAAAAAATCCTGAGCGAGGCTGATGTTTTTATTCAAAATTTAGCGCCGGGGGCTGCGGCGCGCGCAGGGCTCGGATCAGATTCGCTTCGCGCTAAAAACCCGCGCCTCATTACCGTTGACATCTCTGGGTATGGCGAGGAAGGTGCCTATGCAAATATGAAGGCCTATGACCTGCTGGTGCAGGCTGAGACCGGACTTTCTTCGGTTACTGGCAGGCCCGAAGGCCCTGGTCGAGTGGGTGTGTCCGCCTGCGATATCTCCTGTGGGATGTATAGCTATATGGCAGTCCTTGAGGCACTGATTGAACGCGACCAGACCGGTGAGGGTGGAGCCATACGAACTTCATTGTTTGAAGGAATGGCAGACTGGATGAATGTCCCATTGCTAACCTATGATTATAGCGCGAAGATTCCAGCTCGTGTTGGCCTTAATCATCCTTCAATTGCCCCATATGGTGCTTATCCAACAAAAGAGGGAAGTGAAATCCTTATTGCCATTCAGAACGAGCGTGAGTTTGTGCGTTTAGCTGCAGATGTCTTACAAAGGCCTGATATGCATACAGACGAGAGGTTTTCGATGAATGTGGCGCGTTGTGAAAATCGCCCCGCGCTCGATAAAATTATTATTGGCGTTTTTACTAGGATTGAACGGTCCGAGCTCATCAGCAGGCTACACGATGCGCAGATTGCCTTCGGTGAGGTCAATGACGTTGCAGGGTTATCGGCTCATCCGGCGTTACGCCGTGTTGAGGTAGGTAGCCCAACCGGTCCGGTTAAAATTGCGGCACCACCGGCTACTGTCAATGGAGAAACACGAGACCTCGGATCTGTGCCGGGTATAGGTGATCACACTGACCAAATTCGCAAGGAGTTTTCCCGATGAACAATCAATATCAGGCATGGATTGGCAAACAGTCTTCAACAAAAGCCCTGGTGACGGCGTATCAGGCAGATGCGCTGACGGCGACTCTAGATCGCGACGATGCGCCCTATAAGGAAGGGGACGTTATTCCTCCTGGGTGGCATTTATTCTATATTCGTGAGGTTGTTAAGCTCCGCGATACAGCCGAAGACGGGCACCCTAAGCGCGGCGACTTTCTGCCGCCAATTGATTTGCCGCGGCGCATGTGGGCTGGAACGAAAGCCACTTACCATAAGCCTATACATGTTGGTGAACACATCAGTAACGTTACAACAATCGAATCCGTAACTCCTAAAGTTGGAAAAACAGGCCAGCTAGTATTTCTTAAGCTCAAAAATGAAATTTCTGGTGAAGACGGGCTCGCGACAACAGAGTTGCAGGATGTTGTTTATCGTGAAGAAGCGCGACCAGGAGCGACTGCTCCCGAGCCACCGCCCCCACCCGGTGAAGCCGTATGGAAGCGTACGATACATCCGTCTTCAGTTTTACTTTTTCGCTATTCCGCCCTGACTATGAATAGCCACCGTATTCATTATGACCGAACATATGTGACAGAGGTTGAGAAATATCCGGGCTTGCTGGTACATGGCCCACTGACCTTCACTCTTTTGCTTGACTTATTTCGCCGAGAAAATTCAGACAAAATACTAAAGTCATTTTCTGTGCGCGCCGTTTCGCCAATTTATGATACACACGATTTTATGGTTGCAGGATCTCCCAACGGGGAGACTGGTGCGACACTCTGGGCTCTGAACCATGAGGGTCGCCTCGCGATGTCAGCTGAGGCAACATTTTAAAATTGGAAACTTCTCCGGTCATTATAATCACCAATTACGGGCGCTGATTTAAGCACGGAGACCCTATTCGCAAAAATGGGCCCACCTGTTTTTTCCAGGAGCAGAAAATGAGAGTTTTCGCTCCTAACAGCTGCGTGCCTGCGGGTTAGTTAAATCCATTAGTTAGGTAACATGTCGATATGGTCAATCGCAGCCAAAGCTTCAATAATACTCGTTATATCTTTGGTCATTTTTTCCATACCACCATTTTTCTTAATTGTTGTTTCGTCCATATAAAGGGCCCGATTTATCTCAATTTGAAGTGCGTGAAGTCCCTGCTTTGGATTGCCGTAATGTTTGGTCGAAAATCCCCCGGCGAAAGGCCTATTCCGCGTTACTTGATAACCATATTCTCTAAAAACATCTTCCACCACGCTGATGATTTTATTGCCACAGGTGCTGGCAAAACAATCACCGAGGACGATATCGGCACGTCTTCGGCCGGCATCGGGATCGTGAGGCCCGCCTATTGAGGGCATTGAATGGCAATCAACTAGAAGATAGCAGCCAAAGGTTTGCCTGGTTTGGTTGAGCAGTTCGCGGAGTTGTCGGTGGTAGGGACGGTAATTAGTGTTAATGCGCTCGGCAGCCTCTTTAAACCATAATTTCTCCCCATAAATTTCATGCCCTGTACTTACCAACCTCGCGATGGTGCCAAGACCTGCTTTTACACGGCTCGATTGGGTGTTGGCGTAATCGGGCAGTGTGTCTTCAAACATCATGGGGTCGAGTTCGAAAGGCTCGCGGTTTGGGTCAATATAGGCACGAGGAAAAAGAGCGCGCAGCAAGGGCATGCCCAGATCCGGTGCAGCGGAGAAGAGAGCATCGACAAAAGAGTCTTCGGATTTCCTTAGGGATAGGATGTCAAGCGGTGACGCTGTAACGAAATCGGGCGGGTAGTTGGTACCACTATGCGGTGAGGCAAAGACAACGGGTGCTATTTGCCGCTTGGGTGCCAATACCTCTAGCGGGGCATTTTCCTTTT
>PBOV01000102.1 GCA_002724505.1 Rhodospirillaceae bacterium
AAAGGGGGGTGGTGTGCCAGTGCTGGCAACCCGGCTTATGGCGGCCAAGGATTACCACGATTGGTAAACACAGCACTTTTTGATGTCTGGAATGCAGCAAATTTATCATTCGCGCTTTGTAGTACGCTTACGGATAGCGCGGCATCACTACTTAATCAGCATGGAACAGAGGAACAACGGTCAACATACATAACGCCTCTTCTCAGTGGAGACTGGACCGGCGCCATGGCTATGACGGAGCCTCAGGCTGGCTCAGATATCGGCGCACTATCCTGCGCCGCGGAACCCGATGGAGATGCCTACCGATTAAAAGGACAAAAAGTTTTTATCAGTTGGGGTGATCATAACCTGACTGAAAATATCGTCTATCTTGTGCTTGCGCGCCTCTCAGACTCCCCCTCTGGATCAAAGGGAATTTCATTATTTGTAGTACCAAAACTTATACCTAACAAACTCGGCAAACCAACCACACGAAACGATGTCCACTGTGTTTCCCTCGAGGGAAAGCTCGGCATCCATGCAAGTCCGACATGTGTCATGGAGTTTGGAACTAATGATGGTGCCAAAGGGTGGTTAGTTGGCGAACCCAATCGCGGCCTCGCTGCAATGTTCACGATGATGAACTCAGCCCGTCTTGCTATTGGTCATGAAGGCCTCGGCATCTCTGAAAGGGCATACCAGCAGGCGAAATCTTACGCCTTAGAACGGTTACAGGGAGAAGATCATGACGGAAACCCTTCACCGCTCATCAATTTTCCAGACGTGCGGCGGATGCTACTTTCAATGAAGGCCCGTATCGAAGCGATGCGGGCACTTTGCTACGATGCTGGCCTTTCAGTTGACTTGGCAGCACACCACCCGGACGAGGCCATTCGTATGCTTCATAAAGATCGGGTTGCCCTGCTTACCCCTATCGTGAAAGCCTGGTGCACGGATGGTGCCGTAGAGGTGACCTCCACAAACATCCAAATCCATGGTGGCATAGGCTATATTGAGGATACCGGTGCGGCGCAACTCTTCCGGGACGCGCGGATTACCCCTATCTATGAAGGTACGAATGGCATTCAGGCACTCGATCTTGTTCAGCGCAAACTTGGCCGTGACGAAGGGCTTGCCATGAACACATTACTCGAAGAGATACGTCAATTTGATGGTGCTCTTTCAATATCGGATGATGGCGCTATCGCAGCTATCCGGGGCCGCCTTGCAGAAGCCGGAGCGGCTCTTGCCCGAACGACCCATAAGTTACTCAGTGATCTCCGAAACGATACAAATCGAGCTGAAGCGGCGGCCACACCTTACCTTGAATTGTCTGGAACTGTGCTTGGTGGATATTACATGGCACGCGCGGCCTTGATCGCCGAGGAAAAAATCTCAAAGAAAATTGGAAACACATCGTTTTACAAAACAAAGCTCGCAACAGCATTGTTTTATGCTGAAAATATTTTACCAAAATCGGCGGCGCTCGCGCAGGCCTCAACCTTTGGGGCAAATTCGGTTCTATATATTGCTCCTGAAGCATTTTAAGTAATCTATCTTTTTTAGAACAAGTTAAATTTTTATTAAATCAGCTCTTGAAAGCCAGACTGAAATAGATCAAAAAATGCCACTGATTTAGTATGCTACAACCCCCGTCGAAGGACGCATTTAGATGGATCAGCCCTCACCCCTATCGAGAAATTCGACAAACTCTGATAAAATAACAGCTCTAAATGAAACACCAATTGGTAATTCTACGTCTAAAGATTACTTCAAGGAACTTAACGGAAAGAAATTCGCTGGAGCACATTTACTCGCAGATCTTTGGGGCGCCAGCCATCTTGACGATAAAAATTATATCGAAATGGCTTTACGAAAAGCGATAGAGGCCTGCGATGCAACACTCCTGCACGTTCATCTTCATCATTTCGGCAATGGTTACGGCGTTTCAGGTGTTGCGGTGTTGGCGGAGTCACACATTAGCGTTCACACCTGGCCTGAACGGGATTTTGCTGCCTTCGATATCTTTATGTGTGGCTCATGCAATCCAGAGCTAGCACTTCCAGTCCTGCAAAAACAATTTAATCCGAGACGTATGGAAACCGAAGTACATAAACGGGGCGTCATCAGGTGAGTGAAAAGTGGTTTTCGGAATCGCTTTATGAAGACTTTCAGCAATCCCTTCTTATCGAAAGAATCCTTTTTAAGGGCCGCACAAATTTCCAAAACGCCTTGATATTTTATAATAAACGATTTGGCCACGTGTTAACTCTAGATGGCGTAATCCAAACAACGGAGCGTGACGAGTTCTGCTATCACGAAATGATGGCCCACGTCCCATTAATTGCTCATGGCGCTGCTCAGAGAGTGCTTATAATTGGGGGCGGCGACGGCGGAATTCTTCGAGAAGTCCTCAAACATCCTTATACACAGCCGACTATGATTGAGCTCGACCAGACGATCATAAAAATTTGCCAAGAGTACATGCCCACCCTTAGCGACGGTGCATTTGATGACGAACGTGCTTCTATTCATTTCATGGATGGTGTAAAGTTTGTTGAAAATACCAATAAAAAATTTGATGTAATAATTGTAGATTCAACCGACCCCATAGGACCCGGGCAAGTTCTCTTTACTGAAGAGTTTTATAGAAACTGCGCCCGCTGCCTAAAAGAGCGCGGAGTTTTGGTAACACAAACCGGTGTCACTTTTATGCAAGGTGAAGAAGCTCAAAATACCTACCGGCGCATGAAAAACCTCTTCGCCGATCCGTCCCTCTTTATTACGCAGGTGCCGACTTACGGTGCAGGCTACATGACCTTTGGCTGGGGAAGCCAAAGGTCTGATATAAGAAATACACCTTTAGAAATAATTGAGGAGCGCCTTAAACTACTCAATTTAGACTTAAAGTATTATTCAGCAGCAATACATAAAGCGAGTTTCGCGCTGCCGAGATATATCGAAAGGCTAAAAAATTAGAGGACCCCATCTCGTAATTTAAACTTAACCCCAGAGTTTCCGGCTTGCGATTTTAGCGCCTTCTACCATCGAGGCAAATTTAGCCCAGACGATTGTCGGGTGGACTTCAGGTTCTGCCATTGCCTGGGTCCCAAAACCACAATCCCCTCCAGCCATTACATTTTCTTTACCAACCACAGACGCATAACGTATCAACCGTTCAGCAACGAGTTCGGGATGCTCCACAAGTAACGATGAGTGAGTTATAACGCCGGGGATAATTGACTTACCCTCGGCCAAGTCAATATCTTCCCACACCTTCCACTCATGTTCGTGTCGTGGATTAGCAGCCTCAAAGGAAATCGCATCTGCATTGATCTTGAGAATGATATCAATAAAGTCCTTCATCTCCATATCGTGAACTCGCGGGCCCATATTAATGCCGTAGCAGGTGTGGTAGCGTACCCGGTCTGAGGGAATTCCCTTAAGAGCATAATTAATGCCTTCAATTTGTTTTTCAGCCCAAGCCCGGCACTCATCAACTGATTTATCGGGATTTTTGACGTAATAGTTGATCAAGCGTGGGTCATCAATTTGCAAGAGAAATCCAGCGTCAGTGATAGCCTTGTACTCAACGTTCATTGCCTCCGCTATAGAAAACAAGAATGCCTCATCGTCGTCGTAATAATCATTTAAAACATTACCCGCTATGTCGCAGGGCGAAATCGCGGGAACAAAAGCTTCCCCGACATTATTTGCTTTGACGGCCTGGCTCAGGTTAGAAATATCGCGTTTCAGAAGGTCATGACCCTTGTAAGTTAGCTGCTCCGTGCAGGCCATTTGCATATTACTAGGGTTAGGCGCCCCGGAGGCGTCCTGTGTAATTGGACCATAAAACTCCGGAAATTGGCGTGACTCACGTGAATCCGCCCACGGCGATGGACGCTTTCCACCTGTCGGCGTCAGGCCACCCAGACGTTCGTGGGCATAAACCGCAAAGCCACGCTTAGAGAACTCACCGTCATCAATACAGTCAATTCCCAGCTCCACCTGCTTGGCGACAATACTATTCACCGCTTCGGCCAACTTTTTGTCATATTCCGTTTCTGACACCTGACCGCCTTGATCTTCAGCAATCATTAATGCAATCAAATCATCAGGACGTGGCAAGCTACCCACATGGGTAACCAAAATTCTTTCAATGCTTCGGTTCATATTGAGAGGCCTCCCTATCGCGCCTTTGTAATATTTTTGTGACCTAAAATTGTCTCTAATATAGGACTATAGCTCACGTAGGAAAAACCCACGAGTTATTTCCCTAAATCAAAGACGTTACTAAAACTCCTTAAAGGATATTGTATTTTGACTTTAGGGGGCTTCGCTCTGGGATTGGCGACCTTAAGCAGTCCCATCTACTTCGGCCGTTTTTGCTGCACGCTGTTTTAAAATTTTGAGGTCGATCTTATTGGTTCCAGCAAGCGGCAATTCAGTAACAAAATAAACCCTTCTTGGGTGAGCATAAGCTGGCGCATTTGCAAGTGCATGCTGTTTAATTTCGTCTTCTGTGACAGTGCAACCTGGTCGCAAAACTATAAAGGCATGAGGAACATGCGCCTTAAGCGCATTCGGGGCCGGCACAACTACCGCCTGCATCACATCATCATGCCTTTCCAACATAGTCTCAACATCACCCGGATAAATATTCTCACCACCGGTGACAAACATGTCATCAACACGGCCAACAAAGTAAAACCAGCCAGCTTCATCTCGCCTTAATATGTCGCCAGTATCCAGCCAGCCATTATCTAGGGACTTTGCCGTTTCATCTGGCAGATTATGATACCCTATCATAACACCAGGGTTCCTTGTATGCAGAACACCTTCATTTTTATTCGGACCGTCAACCAACCTAATTTCTACTCCGGGCAATGGATAACCCACGCTCATTCGGGGTTTTTCTAATTCTCTAGCGTGTTTCCACGAAAGTAAAACTGGGCCACCCTCGGTGATGCCATAATTTAGGTTAATACGCGCCTGCGGAAAAACCTTCTGAAGATTATCTAGGAGGACTTCCGAAGCTGGTGCCGACCCCATGCTTAATGTTCGTACCGAGCTTAGATCGGTTTGCTCGAGTAATTTCTCTTGCTGAAGCAGCAACGCATACATGGTAGGAACACCCGTAAGCATCGTCAGACCGAACTCACTAATACACCGGATGTAATTCGCGGCGTCAAACTTTGCTAGAAGGACAACACATCCACCAGCACCAAGCGCCGACTTTATCGCCAGCAAGGCATTCTTATGATAAAGCGGGGCGGCAATTATACCGCAATCCTCGGAGGTAATATCGCGACTATCAATCAGCTGGCTTATCATCCAGCGCTGCCCAACATGATGGAGTAAAACACCCTTTGGACGGCCAGTTGAACCAGATGTATACGGCTGTTCAGCAATATCAAAAGGTCCTGGTACAAAAGATTCAAATGGACCTGGATCAACAAAATCAAGATACCCGTCCCTACCTCGCCCACCAAAAATTACGCAGCGCGTCTTTTCATCGCATAGGGCTCGTAAATTTTTTTCACAAAACACAATTTTTACTTCAGAGTCTTGTGCGATATATCTCACCTGTTCAGCTGGCAGCTTGGTATTGATCATCACCGGCACGCAACCAGCACGCATTGCTCCAAACAAAACCTCTAAGAATTCGACCCGGTTGAGAGAGAGTATTCCTACTCGATCACCAGTCTGGAGCCCCGCTTGAACCAAGCCCCGTGCCAACGCATTAACGGTATCATTCAACTGGCAGTGGGTAATTTTCGATGGCCGCGCTGGATCCCAAAGATCAATGATAGCGATATTATCACTGTCACTATGAGCGGAGAAAACGTCCCCTAAGTTTCCGGTATCAGGACGCATTGGCATCCTATCAGGGCGTAATGATAATTTTTCCGATGACCTTTCGGTCTTCGAGTAACTTGACACCTTCTGCCGTTTTATCTAGCGGAAGAACTGTATCAATAATAGGGCTCAATTTTCCCTCCGAAATCATCGCCATCAGCGTCTCTAAATCCTCCGGCAACCAACTATTGGAACCAAGAATTTTTAATTCGAAGGTCCAGACATACCGCAAGTCAGTCTTTGGATCAAAACCTGCAGTCGCCCCACAAGTCAGTATTTTTCCCCCACGCCGTGTAACCTTAAATGAAGGTACCCAGGTATCGCCTCCAGTAAAATTAATTACAACATCGACACCCCCTTCAAATTTCCTTCTGTGGGGCTTACCAAACTTAGTCCAAATAGCCTTCGTAAAATCTTCTTCCTTATAATTAATAACGTGATCAGCCCCCCATTCTGTAAGCGCCTTTAGCTTGTCCTTGGTACTGCCACAGGCCACAACCTCACAACCCATTGCCTTAGCCAAAAGAACACAACATGAGCCAACGCCACCACTCGCTCCAAGAATCAGGACCCTCTCACCACCCTTGAGGCCGCCATTGGCAATCATCATTCGATGTGCGGTGCCATAGGCGACTGGTAATGCCGCGGCTTGTTCATACGAACAACCTTTTGGAATAGTGATCAACCGGGTCGCATCAACCAGGCAGTATTCGGCAGTACCACCGGGTAACATTTCACCCATCAGACCCTTGCTTGGATCTGTAGGATCGAGCGGGTTGATTAATACACGGTCACCTATATTCCAATCATTCACGCCGGCGCCCACTTCAGAGATTTCGCCAGCAACATCCAGCCCTATAATCATCGGCATCGGGATTTTTATGCCGGGCATACCGCGGCAGGTAAATACATCGTGATAGTTCAGGGAAGTCGCCCTAACTCGAATAATAACCTGCCCCTCACCGGCCTGGGGATCCGTGTAATTTTCCTCTAAAGTGAGGCTCTGAATACCGCCTTGTTCGTGCAGACATACAGCGCGCATTTAACTCTCCTGTGGATATATTATTTGGTTAGAGATCACCGTATTTTTCTATAATCCGATTTGCCTGATCGGGCGGATTACGTCAAGTGTGGGTAGCATAGATTTTATTGACATTCGCTCCAATCTTTTTGAAATTTCCACCATAAACATGAATTGTAACCGCAGGATCCGTGCCTGGATTATGCATACAATGGATATTGGATTCGTTGATCGACATATGTGCAATCGATCCCACACGGTGGTCCATACTGCTAACGGCAGTGACATCACCGTTTTCGCTTTTATTCTCTTCATAGATTGTTTCTCTTATTTCTCCTTCTACAACGCCGAAGGTGCACCAGGTCTTGTGATCATGGATTGGCGAATAAATTCCAGCAGGCCAAACTACAGCCAAAACCGAGAATTTATCATTAGGACATAAGAAAACTTCATGTTTTTGATAATCTAAACCGTTGAGGGAACGCTGTTCAGGAGTGAGAAGATCAGGGCAGCCCACCAATCCCGGAAGATAGTGGGCTATAAGACTAGGAACATCAGCTGGTGGAAAGGTAGATATCAAGGCAGAGACGGTTTTAAGAAATTCAGGTAATATAACTTCGAATTTACTGCCGCACTCACATTTGAAATTATCCAGATTATTAAATTTCTGCATAAAACAATTCCTGCCCGAAATTGACCTTAGTTTTCGATAAGTTTATTTTATGCAGAATATATTTTTTATCAAATTAAAAAAATAAGATTAATTTTTTTGATTTTTATGCTCCACCATAATTATTTTTTACATAGCATCTCTATTATAAAGCTTTCAATTTCAAAGACATGAGGATCGTGAGCTCCAAGATCTCTTAATGCTTCCGCTAAGCGCAACACATATTCATAATTAGGACCACTCGGCCCAATTGATTCTACCACCTGCGCGGCAATCCGTTTGGATGTCTCTGGGCCCAAATAATTAGGATTTTCGGGTTTTCCAATATAAACTATTCCTTTAACTGACACCGGTTCACTCATGTGCAGGGTCAATTTAATAGTTTCTAGTCTGTATCCGCCTTTCTCTCGGAAATTAAGAGCACCAATGGTTGGGTTCACATCCGCAGCGTTAATTTTGTAGGCCATGCCCCGGCAGGTTGCGCCCACTTTGGTTTCCAAAGTGACCACCCGTCCCGGCTTACCGGGAATTCCTCTGTGGTCTGTTGAACCTTGCCAAAACCGGCGCACCATGCCGTTAACTGTCGCTGGACATTTCTCCGCAAATTTAAAATCTGGCCGCCATACCAGCGAGCCATAACCAAAAATCCATATATCCTCATTCATGAAGTATTTCTAACGCATAGCCCAAGACGCCTGAAAGTCCACATGATACGCTTTTAGCACAAATTGGAGGATTGAAACTTATAATGAAAAACCCAAATGACCCTAAACCTCGATATGATTATCGCGATCATTACTTCCCGGGTACAGAAGATTTAGCATCTGACGAATTGCGAATTATTGCCCTCGGGACAGGTATGCCCCTGGTGAGACGCAGCCAAGCATCCGCATCATTCTTAGTACAGCTTGGAAATGGTGATAATTTTATATTTGATATGGGCTCCCATGCTGCAGCTAACTTGGCGTCACTCGAAATCCCATTCAATCAGCTGACAAAGGTTTTCCTGGGTCATTTGCATATTGATCATGTGGGCGATTTAGGGGAGTTATGGATCTGTGGCTGGCTTGGGGCTCGCACAAGACCCTTGGAAGTATGGGGACCATCCGGCGATTTACCAGAATATGGAACTGCCGCCTTCATCAAGAATCTCAAAAAAACACTGGCATGGGATTACCGGACACGAACAGGGAGCGTACCGGAAGCCGGCGGTCAACTGATCGCACACGAATTCGACTTTTCAAAACCTGGCGTTATCTATGAAGAAAATGGTGTGACGATTAAATCGTTTCCGGCAATCCATATTTCTGACGGTGCTGTGAGCTTCCGATTGGAATGGAATGACCGCACGATTGTATATTCGTCTGATACAAATCCTAACAAATGGTTCTTAGAATATGCCCGCGACGCTGATATCGTTATCCATGAGTCCTTTATGACCGCTAATACCTTAGTCCGCCGCCGCGGGTTTGAGCCTCATGTTGCCGAGATGGTTGCCACGAAATACCACACCTCACCGGCCCAGGCGGGTAAGGTTTTCAATGTCGTAAAGCCGCGCCTTGCTGTCGCCTATCATTTCTTCAATGATTTGGACACAAAATACGAGGTTTTAGAGGAAATTCGAACCACCTATGATGGCCCGCTAACGCTAGCTGAGGACATGGTAGTCTGGAACGTGACACCAGATGAAATTATCGTGCGGCAAGCTGCAGTTGCCGACAATGTGTGGCCGGCGCAAACGAAAGAGGATGCCGCGGTTTTCCCTACGCTCAAGCGCGGCCCTCAGGTAGTCCCATCACAGTGGATAAGAGACGGACTGCTAGAATTTGATTCTAATATGAGCATTACCAATCATCCCGCTAGCAGCGACTAACTGGCAGGTGGCCATATGTCACTTTTATCATAAATTATAATGCCCGTTCCACAGGCATCCTCTGGACTGACGAACAACGAATGATCGCCAAGTCGTGAAGTGACGATGCTCGCTTGGCTAAGAAATGATCGTGTCCTACCAATATCACCAGACTGCAAGCAAACGGCTGCCATAAAGGGGGTCGTCGGCACCTTCAAACCAGGTAGGCGTTCCGTCAGCTCTTTGACGGTCGCAAAGCAAAGGCGTCCCCTGTCAAGCGATAGCGACCGGTAATCTGATGATCCCTCAGTATCTCTCCCAATAAACCGGCTGAATCGGTCGGACACCTCATCAACATTGTCTACGCAGAGAATAACGCCTCCTAAAGCTACAATACCATTATCACGGGCGATAATATTTTCCTGCCAAACCAGATCAGGTGTTTCCTGGCGCAGCATTTGAATACGGCCTTCAGGCATCTTTTCTGGGGGCACCCGCAGAACCGTAAAGGCAACTTCGGCTGGACTACCATCTCCGAGTGTCAAAGGACGCCTGAGGTGTACGGGGTCCTGGGGCGCGAACCCACCTGCGGATAGGCGTTCGTGCGCACCAGCGCTGTCATCAATAGAGAAGGCGACTAGGTGGAGACCATGGTATCGATCAAGTGCAGCTTTAAGTTGCTGCGAAAGAATTGTTTCCGTGCCCGGGACAGCGGCAAGAAACTCGAGATAGCCCCGCTGCATCATGGCACAACGATTACCGGTCCCCGTTAGTACCGGCGCGCCTCCATTAGGATCAGCATTTTGCTGCGCAACAAATGGGGTCAGGATAAAGCCCAGCCTCTCCATTACTCCAGCAAGCTCCTCTATATCAGGCACGAACCACCCAACATGATCAAGAAAGACCTCGGAACCACTAGGAGTTTGTGGTGCATTTTCAGGGGCATCGTCCATATTAAAATTTCTTAGCAGCAATGCACTCCACCTCAACCAAATATTGAGGATCGGCTAGTCCAGAAACGATAAGAAAAGTGGAAGCAGGCTTATTATCACCCCAAATTTCAGCCCGAATTTTCTGATAGCCAGAACGATCCTCTCGTCTAGTCAAAAAGGTTTTCATAAAGACCACATCTTCAAACCCATATTCGGATGCTTTCAGAATGTTTTCCATATTTTCAAAAACTTGTTTTGCCTGGCCCTCTATCCCCTCTGGTATCGATCCATCAAGATTTACGCCGGTTTGACCTGCAACGAAAAGAAACCTGCAACCTTCTTCTACCTCCACAGACTGATGATAATTTTGCGGCAAGGAGACAGAACTCGGGTTAGTGCGTTTGTGTGCCATGAAAAGACTCCTAATTTTCTTGTTGTTTAATGATATCAGCCCGTTCCTATCCCGCACAGAAATTTCAGTTTTTTTTAGTTCCCTAAATAAGAGCTCAAAACCAGGGACGAGAAGAAATTGTGTATGAATATTGCGTAGTAATCTTTCTTTCTCGCCGTGATTGTTCTTAGGTTAGTCCTTAAAAGGAGAATTAACTCTTATCAAAGGTCGTTGCTGATCTTAAGGAATAATCGTCCGGCTTCTCGTAATAATTAGCTTTCAGAAATATTTAAGCCGGCAATTGATACTCACGAACCTTCCTAGTAAATGGTAAAAACCTAGGACAAGTATGGATTATCGAACTTCGCCACAAAAATTTTCTCGTAGTGTCTTGCCTTCATATTCATATCGGAACAAATTACGAGCCTGTAATCTGGGCACCACCTCGTCCACAAAAATCGTGAGGGTGTCGTGAGTGAGGTTTCCGATATTAAAGCCATCCGCAGCCCTTTCTAAAAACCACACTTCTAGCCAGTCCACAACCATCTCAGGTATACCTACGAGGACACGGTGAGGCCCACGGAGAGGCTGCATTTTCAGAAATTCTCTCACTGTTAAACGCTCACGCTTAAGAAGGGCAACCAGGGATTGTGTGTGGCCGTCCGACTGTGGGTTGATCAGCGCGCTATCCAGAATTTCTTTGGGTACAGCTTCATCTATTTCTAGCTTGTCTACCGTAGTACCAAGTTTCACAGAAAGATTCACCAAAGCGGCTTCAGTGTCACTTTGGGCTTTCAGGGCACGCTTGGCCTCATCTTCTGTACTACCTAAATAAAGATATATTCCGGGTAATATATGGACCCTATCGGGGTCACGATTTGCATGTCTAATAAGACGTTTCATTTCCTTGTAGAAGCTCTTTGCTACCTCTAGCTCCAACGCTACACAAAAAATACCATCAGCAAAACGAGAGGCAAATAACTTACCCTCTTTTGACGCCCCCGCTTGGAAAAGAATTGGGCGGCCTTGAGGAGAGCGCGGTGTCTGACCTGGCCCTCGAACATTAAAATAGCGCCCCTCATGATTTATTGGCGTGATCTCGCTGTAAGGAAGATTACTTGATTCAGCAACACCATAGCCAGCTAATGCATTTTCACCCCAACTACCCCAAAGCTTTAGAACAACCTCTACAAATTCTTCTGCACGTTCGTAACGTTTATTTTTTGGCGGTAACTTGGACATGCCAAAATTTGGTGCAGCCATCGGATCATAGGAGGTGACTATATTCCAAGCTGCACGACCACCACTAATATGATCAAGCGTAGACATGGTTTTAGCGACGTTGAATGGTTCATTGAAAGTTGTAGAGATTGTCGTGGCAAGTCCAATTTGTTCTGTATTGGCTGCCAGCGCTGCAGCGAGGACTACCGGGTCCAAGCCCGCAAAGGTAGAACGATTTGGACCTTGCGCGGCAAGGTCTGCAGCGTAGAAGATCCCGTCAAATAAACCCCGCTCCGCTAATTTGGCAAACTTCACATAATAATCTAAATCAAACTCGTCCTGTGCAGTTGAACTGTTTAACCAAGCCTGTCGGTGGCTCCCAGCGTAATTACCATGAAAGTTGAGCCGCATGGTTCTTCTACTCATAAGCGAATACCTCCGAACAACTAAATATTTCGTCCGTATTGGCGAAAGCCATCAAGTGGGAAATTATATCGCGTATGGGATAAACTGGCTATTACTCAGAGTTTATAATAAAAATTTGTGAATATTAACCTTTATATTACTATGCACTCTGATACCGTTTTTCTTCCATTAGCAATGATTAATAGTATCAATACTGAATTTATTGGCAAAAACATCAAACAAGACTGTTACTTATTATGACCACGCTAATAGAGCAGCTCGGGATAAACCTCGAACCGAATGAATGTATCAAAGAAACTAAGGATGATTTCCGTGTCAACGGAAAGGTTTATACCAATCAATTACTATTTCAATTGGAAATGGACCGCATTTTTGGGCAGACTTGGATTTTCGTTGGGCATGAAAGTGAAATTCCTGAGATCGGTGATTTTAAGACAAGTTATATAGGTCGTAGGCCTGTAATCGTAACCCGGGGGCATGATAACCAAATCTATGTCATGCTTAACCGCTGTCGCCATCGAGGCTCAGTCCTCTGTCGTGATGCCAAAGGAAAAGCTAAATTTTTTCAATGCATTTACCATGGCTGGGTTTATGACCTAAACGGTGACCTGTTGGGTATATCAAAACACAAAGGTGGTTATCCAGACGATATAGATAAGTCTGGGCTTGGGCTGATGGCCGTCCCACAGGTTTGTAATTATCGAGGTTTAATTTTCGGTTGTATGGACCCCGATGCAGATAGCTTTCTTAATTATTTGGGCGAAGCAAAGTCTTTCTTGGATATTCATTTGGACCGGTCGCCAATTGGTAAAATTAATTGCAAATATGGTGCACACCGCACGGAATATCTAGGGAACTGGAAATTTCAATCCGAAAATGCCGTCGATGGATACCACGGTGACACTGTTCACGAGAGCTTTTTTAAGTTAATCGATGAATTTGGAAATAAAAGCGGTCAACATGGTGCTTATACGCAGGGTGATTTTAAAGAAATTATAGAACATAGAACTACTGGACGGTCGATGGGTTTTAAAAATGGACACGGTATCTGGGAAAGCCCAATGACAGAAGGCGCAATCCTAGCGATGAAAAATGGCCCCCACGCGGAATATGTAAAAGAATTAGAAGAATTACGCGGCGAGAAATTGGCTCATCAAATGCTCAATTCTATGAACCTTATGATATTTCCTAATTTGGCTGTTGCCCATGGGCAACTCCGTGTAATTCGGCCCGTATCAGTTGATAAGACTGAGGTCTCTATTCATTTTTATGACCTAGAGCAGGTGCCAGATAACTATAATGAGTTTCGTATGTCTGGGTATCAGCGTTTTTTTGGGCCCGCTGCTTTTGGTTCTCCCGACGACGTTGAAATTTTTTCGATAAATCAGACAGGTCTTCAAGCCGAAGAGGTAGAATGGCTTATATTAAGCCGTGGCCTTCAACGCGAAAAATTAGATAATCAAGGAGTAAGGACCGGAGATCCTACTGACGAGACACCACAACGAGCATTCCACCGTGCTTGGAAACATTTTATGACAAACGTTTCATGAGACTCCTTTCATGATCAAGCGTGAAATAGCTGAAGACTTTCTCTATATGGAAGCTCGTCTCATTGATCAGAGAAAATTTTGTGATTGGCTAGAATTATTTACAAAAGATGGTATCTACTGGCTTCCTATTAACGAGAATTCAAAGCCAAAAGATCACCTTTCGTTAATCTACGACGACGACTTGCGTCGCAGGGAGCGGATTCGCAGACTGGAGCTCTCACCACCTTCTCAAGCCCCCTTCTCCTCCACTCTCCATGTCGTCTCAAATGTTGAAGTAGAGGCAGGCGACGATGATCACGATGTTGTTCTGCATTCAGTACAGATGGTCTATGAGATCCGTGGAGGGGATGATCGTCAATTTGAATTAGGGGATGCGCGAATATTTGCGGCTCGGGCCGAGCACCGTCTCAGACTTCACGATACAAACTGGAAAATTGTATTAAAACGCATGGTTCTTCTTAATCGACATATCCCTATACCTAACCTAACCTTCATCATTTGAAAGTTCCTACCCAAAAGATTAGTAAGGAAATGGATCATGGGCAAAACACCAAACGTTTCTGATATTGAAAACTATGTGTGTAGATTTGAAAATATTAAAGAACGGGAATCACCTTACCGACCAATAGATATGATGTTGGAACGGTTCGAACGTAAGCGCTATGCCGTTCTTGGGCGTCCTGCAGAACAAAAGGGTGAGGCAACACCACTAGATAATGTAGACGCCTTCAACATCACTTATCTGAAGGTAGAACCAGGCAGGGGGCTCGCAACTCACGGCCACCCAACACCGGAAGCATTTATTGTGATGCAAGGCACCTGGCGTATTACGATGGGTCTGAACTCCGAACAGGAGACAATAATGTATCCCTTTGACATCATTTCGGTGCCACCTAACGAAATGCATGGGGCTGAGGTAATCGGCGAAGAGACCGGTTGGATGATGACAATCAATGCCGGTCATGGCGGAGCAAAGCTATTCTGGCCACCAAATTTATTAGAGGAATTGCGCGCCAAGGGCGCGAACGTCTCAGACGTGGAAATTCCTGGGGAATCTTTAAAATCCTGAGCCGGATTGAAATGCTCCACCCCTCATCTAGCTCCTCGCGAAGCCGTTCTTTTCCGCCTGCATAATTGATAATTTATTGTGAATATTGCAATTCATCTGGCCGGATGGTGCACAAAAATAAATGGTATTAAAAAGAGCTCTCAATAACGAGCCCATAGCTGCGCTAACCTTCACCCCCATAGCCGTGACGCCCTATTCGCACGTCGCGGTGCACATTAGCACAAATGATGAAACCAAATCCTATCAAAATTGACAACATTGCTGTGCCGCCATAGGAAATCAACGGCAAAGGGATCCCTACAACAGGCAACAACCCCATGACCATCGCAATATTAATAAAAATATATAAAAAAAGGTTTCCTGTAATGCCTAGGGCCACGAGCCGCCCAAATTGATTATGAACGCGTAATGCAATCACAAAGCAATGAATTAATATAATGGAATAAATTATAAGAAGTAAAAGACCGCCAACTATGCCAAACTCTTCAGCTAACATCGTAAAAATAAAGTCTGTCTGTTTCTCTGGTAAAAAATTTAGGTGACTTTGTGTCCCACCCAGATACCCCTTACCGAACACACCACCTGACCCAAGAGCAATCTTGGATTGCATAATATGATAACCAGCACCAAGGGGATCATTCTCAGGGTTAAGAAACGTAAGAATGCGCATTTTCTGATAGCCGTGAAGCATTGTCCAACCGACAGGCAAGGATGCAATAATTACGCCTACAACCAGCCCAAAATGCCACGTACGGACACCAGCAAGAAAAAATATTATGCCAGCTGTCATCGTGAGCATGATAGCTGTCCCTAAATCCGGTTGTCTTAGTAGCAAGAAAACTGGCGCAACCACCATAATTAAAGGAATAATTAAAAATATCGGGCGACCAATATCCTCAATAGACCTACCATGAAAATAGCGTGCAAGTGCCAGAACAAGCGCCACTTTCATTATTTCTGAAGGTTGCATTTGGATAAATCCAAGATTTATCCAGCGCTTAGCTCCCATNCCGATGATACCCATAACCTCAACAGCGATCAAAAGACCAAAGACGANTATATAAAGCGTGTAGGCGTGGCGTAACCAGAACCGAATATCGATCACGGCAATTATAAGGAGAATTAAAATCCCAACACTAAAACGGGTCAGCTGGAGTTCGGCCCAAGGACTCCAGTTAGCACCAGCGGCAGAATACAACATTGCACATCCAACACCGACCAATATGAAGAGAAAACAAATTAACGTCCAGTTAACCTGCCAAAGTTTTTGCCCGATAGTCATAGAGCTACTATCACTTCTGCCTAACTTCATGATTTGCGGTTCTTTTTATTACCGCCCTTTTCTCGGTCACGCTCACTGTACCTAGACGGATCACGTTTTAGCGTCTCATGTAATATATCCCTAGCAATTGGTGCAGCCACTGCCGACCCACGACCACCATGCTCAACAACGACAGAAATGGCATACCGAGGGTTCCTAACCGGGGCAAAGGCAACGAACAGCGCATGATCGCGATCCTTCCAGGGCCTTTCTTTATTTTTGAGCACACGTGTATCGCGTTCAAGCATGGAAATCCTTTTAACCTGGGCGGTACCTGTTTTGCCAGCCAGTTCAAAGCCAGGTGTCTTGATCCTCGCTCGGTAGCCGGTGCCACGTGGTGTATTGCTTACCGCGTCCATTCCTTTTATAACAAGCCTTCGTAGGTCTGCAGAAATTTTGATATCCTTAGGAGGCGGGATTTCAAAGTTTTTCCTCACACCACCAGCAAAAATTCCATGAAACAAGCGCGGTTTCACGGCCTTGCCGCTTGCAAGCCGAGATGTCATCACTGCTAATTGCAAGGGGGTAGTCAAAATAAAACCTTGCCCAATCCCGGCATTGAGTGTTTCTCCCATTTGCCACGGAGCACCAAGCTTATCCTTTTTCCAGGAGGTAGTGGGGATAAGCCCGCCTCTTTCATTGGGTAAATCTATACCGGTCAAATCGCCCAAACCAAAGCGCCGGGCCATCTCCGCTATCCGATCTATACCGACTCGTTGAGCTATTTTGTAGAAATAGCTGTCACAGGATTGCTGCAGCGCAGTATTTAGGTCAACCAAACCATGCCCGTGCTTCTTCCAACAATGAAATCGAGCATTACCAATCTCAACATGACCACGACAGAATATATTTTGATCAGGCGTGACCACTCCCCTTTCCAGCGCGGCCAGTGCCACGATCATTTTAAAAGTGGATCCAGGAGCATAAAGTCCTGAAATTGCTTTATTGGTAAGTGGCGCCAGCGGGTCACTCGATATCTCCTTCCACTGTTGAGAAGTTAACCCACTATCAAAAGAGTCGGGGTCATAACCGGGAACCGATGCAAGAGCGATAATACTGCCAGTATTAACATCCATAACGACGGCTGCAGCGGACTTCTTGTCCCGCAATTTTTCGGTTGTAAGTTTTTGGATGCCAAAATCAACCGTCAGAACTATATCATCACCGGGTTGACCTTCCCGTCTTGACAGTTCACGTATTACTCGACCAACCGCGTTTACCTCCAGTTGACTATTGCCCGCCTTACCGCGAAGACGCAGATCCTGTTCCTTTTCAATCCCAGATTTCCCGACTCGGAAATTTGGGATTTCTAAGAGCGGGTCCCCAAGTCGATTCCCAGCTATATCCTTTGCTGATGCAGAAGCAACATATCCCAGTAGATGAGCCGATTCAGACCCTAATGGATATTCACGTCGGTCCCCGACATCGATTGTCACTCCAGGTAGATCAGGCGCATTCACCTCTATTTGGGAAACTTTTTGCCAATCAAGGTTTTCTTGCACCGTTACAGGAACAAAACTCCTTCGCTGCTTTATCTCACGAAGGATCCTCCAATTCTCATTCTCAGAGAGGGAAATCAATTTACCGAGCGTCTTTAGGGTTTTTTTAACGTCACGGGTCTGTTCAGCGATCAGAAGTACCCGATAGTTTTCCCGATTCAAAACTAGCGGGATACCAAATCTATCAAGGATTCTACCGCGTTGCGGAGATAACAGTCGAATATTGATACGGTTCTCTTCCGCCAACGTTTTGTAACGATTTGATTCAAGAACTTGCAGTTGATACATACGCCCAGCTAACAAACCAAAGAACGCTAGCTGACCACCGGCCAAAAACATCGCACGCCGCGAAAACTTTTTATAACGTGTCGAGTCTTCACGATACATTTTATGTCTGCTGAAAGAGTTTTCGCTGAGTTCGCGCAAATAACCACGCCAGCAATGGGAATACAGTAAATGTCATTGCCATTTGAAAGACTATCGGTAGTGGGTCAACTAGTGTCATATGATAAATTGCGTTCAACGCCCAAATCACCGCCCCAGTGACAAATGAGATTAATCCAAAACCTAACCAAAGGACTAAGAAGGGCTTGCCACGAAATACCTTGGCTTGGGATACAGCGATATTTCTTACCAGAACTAGTACGATGGCATTTAAACCCGGCGGTGTACCAACCAAAATATCTAATAACAAACCAATAAAAAAAACAGTAATGTTCGAAAAAAAATAAATTCTGTGAACTCCCCAGAAAAAGATAGCTATTAATACGAAATTTGGTGTCACTGGGCCAAACCAAGGAATATGGAACGGAATTGTAGAGACTATAACAAGGACAATGCCCAGCAGAGCAGGAACTAGAACGCGGGCGATGGCATCAACGTGATGCAATAACCTTGGGGTCACTGCTGAGCGGCCTTCTTTGGTAAGCCCTTAACGCTTGATCTGGATTCAAACGGAGCAATCACAGCAGAATCAACTAAACGAATATATTCCAGTTTTTGAAAACTAACGTTTGGTTTCACCCGCATAATGCCGTTTGACCCATCCACGATAAAGCCAACCTGAAGCCCAGCGGGGAAAACACCCCCATGACCCGATGTCACGATTCTATGTCCAGCTTTAGCGGTGGAGTTTGTCGGCAAGAAGGTCAACCGGGGCATTGAGCTATTATCACCAGATAGAATGGCCCGGTCTCGTGTGGTTTCAACCAGAACTGGGACCCGGGAATTAATATCGGTAACCAGAAGAACCCTTGCTGACCTATGTCCAACCGCAACGACGCGGCCTGCAAGCCCCACCCCAGTAACTGCTGCTTGCCCCTTTCTAACTCCATTGCGCTTGCCAGTATTGACAATAATAGATCTTACAAATGCCCCTCCAGAATCTGCGATTACCCTCGCTGTAATAAATTGCCTTTTTGGAGTGGGAGTAAACTGAAGCAGCGATTGCAATATTTTATTTTCGGATTTGAGTCTTTTAGCGGTCTCCTGCCACAAGAGCAAACGCTCGTTCTCACGCTTTAAACGGATATTGTCTTCTCTCAAATTCGCCAATTCTTGAAAAGTTCTAGCGGCATGGTTAATGGTTGCAGCCGGTTTAGAGATTACATCCATTATTGGGGAGAAAACATCGACAACGACTGTTGAAAATTTTTCGACAACAAGCGTTTCAGTTTTGCTCAACAGCATAATGCCAAATGCTGCCAATATCAGGAAAAGAAAAGAAAATCGTTGTACCAACGCCTTTAAGGGTGCGCTGATAAGTAATGCCAATGGACCTCCTCTTTTATTCACAACAGCCAATCTCTAAGCTAGCCAATGCCATAACTGAGCAAAACATACACACATTGATAACCTAATAGCGTTTAATACATTGAAGATAGGACATTCCTCAATGTTTTCATTTCCTCAAGGCAATGCCCTGTGCCTAACGCCACGCATGATAATGGGTCTTCTGAGATCGAAACCGGTAGCCCTGTGGCGTGTCTTAGCACAAGATCAAGATTTCCCAAAAGTGAGCCTCCGCCAGTCAAAACGATCCCCTTATCTACCATATCAGCAGCGAGTTCCGGAGCAGCATGCTCCAGTGCAACCTTCACGGCCTCAATGATGGCCCCCACGGGCTCCGCAAGACTTTCTGCGATTTGCCGCTCGGAAAGAATTATCTCCTTAGGCACACCATTCACTAGGTCACGCCCCTTAATTTCCATGGAGCTTCCTTCACCATCCGCCGGAATACTTGCCGAACCAATTTCTTTCTTAATCCGTTCAGCACTGCTTTCCCCGACCGCTAGATTATGGTTCCGGCGAATATAGCCGGCGATTGCTTCATCCATCTTGTCACCGCCGACCCGCACCGACCTTGAATAAACCAAACCACCAAGTGATAAAACAGCTACCTCAGTAGTACCACCACCGACATCCACAACCATGGAACCAGTCGGCTCTGTAACCGGAAGACCAGCGCCTATCGCAGCGGCCATCGGCTCCTCGATCAGAAACACCCGACGGGCGCCCGCGCTCTCCGTCGATTCTTGAATTGCCCGGCGTTCGACATTAGTGGCGCCAGAGGGAACTGCCACAATAATTTGGGGATGGGCGAAGCTGCGTCGATTATGAACTTTACGGATAAAATGCTTAATCATTTCTTCAGCAACTTCAAAGTCGGCTATAACACCATCGCGCAACGGACGAATGGCTTCGATGTTTCCAGGCGTTCGGCCTAGCATCAGTTTAGCTTCATCACCAACAGCTAAAACTTGTTTCTTACCTTTAACATCAGCAATGGCCACTACAGATGGTTCGTTAAGAACGATCCCCCGGCCCTTAACATAGACCAACGTATTTGCCGTTCCTAAATCAATCGCCATATCGGCGGACAACATTCCCAAAAGCCTGGAAAACATGAGCAATTACTTCCTTCGGTTACCAACCACGCGGCTAAAACTACGCTGACAGCGCGCCAGGTGCGGTCTTCTCGCGTTTCACCATTAATTTATTTAAAGCATTTACATATGCACGCGCCGAAGCTACGAGCGTATCTGTATCAGCTCCTTGTCCATTAACAGATTTACCGCCTTCTTCGAGACGTACGGTCACCTCTGCCTGAGCATCGGTACCTTCTGTAACGGCATTTACTTGATAAAGCTGCAACCGCGCCTCATGCGGCACTAACACTTTGATAGCATTGAACGTCGCATCCACTGGGCCATCGCCTTCGGCTTTAACTGAACAAATTTGACCATCGACATCCAACTCAAGGTCCGCAGTTTGTGGCCCCTTTGATCCACAAACAACCATGAGTGATTCGAATTTGATCGTATCGTTGGCACGCAAGACTTCATCATCGACTAGCGCAACCAAATCCTCGTCATAGACTTCCTTCTTCTTGTCAGCGAGATCTTTAAAGCGTCGAAAGGCTTCTTGAATTGCGTTTTCACCCAATTCATATCCTAACTCATTAAGCTTAATCCGGAAGGCATGACGTCCTGAATGTTTACCCATAACAAGTTTTGACTGCGTTAAACCGACAGATTCAGGTGTCATAATTTCGTATGTCTGGGCATGTTTAAGCATTCCATCCTGATGTATCCCGGATTCATGTGCAAATGCATTTGCACCTACGATTGCCTTATTAGGTTGGACTGTAAAACCAGTAATAGTTGAAACAAGTTTGGAGGCCCGCGTTATACATTCTGTATCAATACTAGTCGAATAAGGGAGCTGATCTTGGCGTGTTCTCAACGACATAATCACTTCTTCAAGCGCAGCGTTCCCCGCACGTTCACCCAATCCATTGATAGTGCACTCAATCTGTCTGGCCCCATTAACAACTCCTGCAAGGGAGTTAGCTACGGCTAGCCCTAAATCATTGTGACAATGTGTGGAGTATATCGCTTTATCGCTATTTGGTACCCGCTCGACAAGCATAGCGATCAATGCACCAAATTCATCCGGCAAAGCGTAACCAACCGTATCTGGAATATTAATAGTTGTCGCTCCCGCATTTATTGCTGCCTCGACACAACGACACAAGAAATCATGTTCTGTGCGCGACCCATCCTCAGGAGACCATTCAACATTATCGGTAAAATTTCTGGCATAACTTACGCTGTCAATTACGGCCTGATAAACGTCATCCGGCTCCATCTGTAATTTAAATTTCATGTGCAGGGGGCTAGTGGAAATAAAAGTATGAATACGAGCTTGCGCCGCAGGTTTTAACGCTTCCGCCGCCCTTTCAATATCACCGCGCGCGGATCGAGCAAGCCCACAGACCACCGCGTCTTTGACCAACTTCGCTACTTCGGTAACGGATTCAAAATCACCGTTCGACGCAATGGGAAAGCCCGCTTCTATTACGTCTACGCCCATTTCTTCCAAAAGTTCGGAGATTTTCAATTTTTCTTCAAGATTCATAGATGCGCCAGGCGACTGCTCGCCATCACGCAAAGTAGTATCGAATATTACAACTTGGTTCGATTCGGTGCTGCCACTCATAACTCAGCTCCTTTGCTATCTTGGGGTAAACGACTTAATGTTCATTCGTATGTCCCCTGAACGGCCGGTGTCTCTAGCGCATTCAGGGGCTACTAAGTCGCAGCCCCCTCTCTAGCGCAACGATTGAGGCGGAGATCACGGTTAAAAAAGGCCATGCAAAAGTAGCCTGTGCTTTTAGTACGCCGGCATCACATCCCGACCCTTCCTTCTGCATCAATTCCATCCCGCGGTCTTCCATTGCTTTAGGGCACTTCCTGGGCAAGCGCACCTGGTTACGTATTTATTAATCTCGGTCAAATTTAGGAACCAGGCAAACCTCGACCCTAATAAAACCAAGTTGGTATCCTATTCCTAAGCTTTTATTAACCTTAAAAGCAACGATTTTTACCGATTTCCGAAAAAAACCTCATCAAATATCAAAAATGATCAAAAACTTAGTTCTTTGATTTATCTACAAGGCGATTTTCAGCAATCCAAGGCATCATACCACGGAGCTCAGCACCAACCGCCTCGACTTGATGCTCCGCCTCCCTGCGGCGTGTTGCTTTAAAACTCGCCTGTCCTGCGGCGTTCTCTAGAACCCAATCTCGAGCAAAACGTCCAGACTGAATATCATCGAGTACTCCTTTCATTCGCTTCTTTACGCCCTCATCAATCAAACGGGGTCCGGAAATGTAATCCCCATATTCCGCTGTATTGGAAATTGAGTATCGCATATTAGCAATTCCGCCCTCGTAAATCAGATCAACAATTAGTTTTACTTCATGTAAACATTCAAAATAAGCCATTTCCGGTGCATATCCCGCTTCCACCAAAGTTTCAAAACCGGCTTTGATGAGCGATGTCAATCCGCCGCACAAGACCGCTTGCTCACCGAACAAGTCGGTCTCGCATTCCTCGCGAAACGTAGTTTCAATTATCCCAGCGCGTCCTCCCCCAATAGCAGATGCATATGAAAGCGCGATATCCTGCGCATTACCACTAGCATCCTGATCAACAGCAACCAAGCACGGCACGCCTGCGCCCCGCTGATATTCGGAGCGAACAGTATGTCCTGGTCCCTTGGGTGCAATCATGAAAACGTCCATATCGGGGCGAGCTTCAATCAACTTAAAGTGAATATTTAGCCCATGGGCAAAAGCCAAAGCGGCACCCTTTTTCATATTATCTCGGATATCATCAACATAAAGTGTCGCCTGGAGTTCATCGGGGACTAAAACCATCACGACATCAGCCCATTTAGCAGCTTCAGCCGGGCTTAATACTTTGAGTCCGGCATCTTTTGCCTTCGCAACGCTAGAGGATCCATCACGGAGCCCAACAACGACATCCTTGATTCCACTGTCGCTAAGATTGATGGCGTGGGCATGCCCTTGGCTACCATAACCAATAATAGCGACCTTCTTTGATTTGATCAGATTGACGTCGGCGTCTCTGTCATAATATACACGCATTTTGCGGTTCCTCTTCAGTTGTTTATCATCCCTGTATAATCGAAAATACAGTAAGTACTGTTATTAAATAAATTGATTGCGTTTCCTAAATCCCCTTTGCGCCACGCGCAATAGCCACTGCGCCGGTTCTTGATATTTCTATAAGACCAAGCGGCCGCATAAGGTTGATAAACGCGTCAAGTTTCTCCGTAGAACCAGAAATCTCAAATACAAAGGAATTTTTCGTACTATCGATAGCACGGGCTCGAAAAATATCTGCGATGCGTAATGCCTCGACACGCTTATTGCCGGTGCCGCGAACCTTTACAAGGGCTAGTTCGCGCTCAACGCTCGCTCCGCCATCAGTCAAATCACTTATGCGATGAACCGGGACAAGCCGGTCCAGCTGGGCTTTAATCTGCTCGATGATCATTGGTGTTCCAGAAGTCACCACGGTGATCCGGGATATTGCACTATCCGGATCCACCTCAGCAACGGTCAAGCTTTCTATATTATATCCACGTCCAGAAAATAGGCCGATGACCCGAGCCAAAACACCGGCTTCGTTATTGACCAGAACAGCAATTGTATGTCGCTCTATGGGCTCCACTTCTTCCTCCATATTCAAGTAATGACACTAGAAACGCTAATTGAGCTGGTATCATTTTTGAAATAATACGATGCCGACACTTCAAACCAATACCATTCCCTCTTCGGAGGTCGGCTTTTTAGCTTCATCATCAGGACCCAAAAGCATCTCATTATGAGGTGCCCCTGAGGGAATCATCGGAAAGCAATTTTCAGATTTATCAATTGCAATATCTACGATTGTAAACCTATCGTTATTTAGCATTTCTGTAATAACCTCATCCACTTCGCCAGGGTTTGTAGCCCGAAGACCTGCTGCACCATATGATTCAGCGAGTTTAACAAAATCCGGTAATGACGCTGTATAACTTTCCGAATATCTACCGCCATATAGCAGCTCCTGCCATTGGCGTACCATTCCCATATATTCGTTATTTAGAATGAACACTTTGACAGGCAAGCGATATTGAACTGCTGTCGACATTTCTTGAATATTCATTAAGAAGGATGCCTCACCAGCAACATCGATTACAGTAGCTTTTGGATGAGCGACTTGTACGCCAATCGCTGCGGGAAATCCGTATCCCATCGTTCCCAATCCCCCAGACGTCATCCAACGATTAGGGCTGTTGAACTTGAGAAACTGCGCAGCCCACATCTGATGTTGACCGACCTCGGTTGTGATATAAGTATCGCGGTCTTTTGTTAATGCCTGAAGGCGTTCTAACGCATATTGCGGCTTAATCAAATTTTTAGATGTTTATAAGCTAAACAATCGCGCTTCCGCCATTTCTCAATCTTATTCCACCAGGATTTTTGAGCTTTTATATTTCGATGCGGCCTGGATTCCTTCCAAACTTTAATCATCTCTGCGAGAACTGATGCGCAATCACCTACAATGGGGATATCAACCTCGACATTTTTATTGATCGAAGATTGGTCAATATCGACGTGGATTTTCTTTGATTCAGGAGAGAACTTCTCAATAAGACCCGTAACCCGATCGTCGAACCGGGCCCCGATATTAATCATAACGTCGCAGTCATGCATTGCCAGATTAGACTCATATGTCCCGTGCATCCCGACCATGCCAAGAAATTGTTTATCTATTGCGGGAAAGGCCCCCAACCCCATCAAAGTAAGCGTTATCGGATATCCAGTCATATGAACTAGTTCAGTCAGTAACTTTGATCCACGAGGCCCAGAATTAATAACACCGCCCCCACAATAAAAGAGTGGGCGTTCTGCTTTTGCAATTAGTTCCACAGCTTCTCTAATTTTTGCGCTTTCGCCCTTAATTCTTGGACGATAAGTCTTGTGGATTGCTGCCGGTTTCTTAGCACTCACGTTTTGGGTTTCATTAATCAAGACATCTTTTGGTAAATCAATAACAACGGGTCCGGGCCTCCCTGATTGGGATACGTACATCGCTTCCTGCATAATATTCGCAAGATCTTCCACCGCTCTGACGAGATAATTATGTTTTGTACAAGGGCGCGTGATACCGGTAGTATCAGCCTCTTGAAAGGCGTCATTACCAATCAAATGGGTGGGAACCTGTCCGGTTAAACAAAGAACAGGAATGCTATCCATTAGTGCATCCGTCAGTCCAGTCACTGCATTCGTCGCTCCTGGGCCAGATGTAACAAGCACTACTCCAAGTTTGCCCGTCGAACGTGCATACCCTTCCGCCATATGAACCGCGCCACCTTCTTGGCGAACAAGGACATGTTTCAATCGGTTCTGCTTGAATAGCGCGTCATAAATCGGAAGCACCGCACCGCCGGGATAGCCAAATATTGTATCAACACCCGCGTCGACCAAACTTTTAATAATAATTTCCGATCCGGACAGCTTGCGAGTAGCCATCGTCTTCACCTTTTTAGTCAAACAAAAGGCGACCCCGTATCACGGAACCCCCTTATGAGAAAGTAATAAAAATTATTAACAGGGCTTAAAAAGTACCGCAGCCGAATAAATCCTGGCAACGGAGCGAGGGCAACCTAGTCTTTTCATTCGATTAGGTCAATACAAATTTGCTAATAATTGAAAAGAATTTATGGCTAAATTTAATATTATATTGCGTTTCGATCTCTATATCGGCAATAAACTGATTTTTAAACCAGGTGCCTTGGCGTTTTACATAACGACGTGTTGTCTGCTGACCTGCTGAAACAGCTTCCTCGAACAATAATTCACCG
>PBOV01000103.1 GCA_002724505.1 Rhodospirillaceae bacterium
AGAAACTTATTTCGCAAAAGCCGCACAAGAAGCAAAAATTCCTTATACGTTGGGTGTCCTCTCCGCCATCACGATCGAACAAGCTGCCGAGATAGCGCCTGATGTCTTATGGCTGCAGTTGTATCGTTTCCCAAAAAATAATCATAAAATCGGGATAGATCTTGTGAAACGTGCCGAAGCGGCAGGTGTCAATGCTCTGATGTTAACATGGGATTCACCTGTCAGAACGACGCGACCAAGAGAGGTGAAAAGCGGGATAATGGCACCCTTCAAATTAACTAATCGATTACGATTAGATGCAATTACATCACCGTCTTGGCTTTTTTCAATGATAAGGAACGGTATTCCGAGATTTGTTAGCTTGCGGCCTTATATGAACGGACGGACTAGTGTTGAAGCGTCGACCGATTTTATTCGTGCGGAATCGGGCGGCGCGTTTACCTGGGAAGAGGTGGCGCGCTATCGAGAGGCCTGGCAGGGACCTCTCCTTCTCAAAGGTGTTCTTCATCCAAAAGATGCAGAACGTGCTATTGCCGCAGGAATTGATGGCTTGGTTGTTACCAATCATGGGGGGCGTCAAATTGATGCGCTGCCCGCATCAATTGATGCGCTGCCTGCGATCGTCGAACAGGTAAAGGGCAGAGTTGAAATTATTTTGGATAGCGGCGTGCGTTCGGGCGTTGACGTCGCGCGCGCACTAGCACTTGGCGCTAATGCTGGGTTTGCCGGTAAAGCATTTTTATGGAGTTTGGGGGCATTGGGTGAACGTGGTCCCAGTCATTTGATTGAACTCTTCAAAGAAGAATTAAGTTCCACGTTGGGACAGCTCGGTTGTCATACCGTTGAAGAACTCCTATCAGTGACGGTTCGTCACCCGGGAGCATATTCAGTCAATGATTTTTTTAGTTTAGAATAAATACCTGCGAGTAAGATATCTTTACGAGAAGCTAAATTAGTATTTTCTAATTTAAGTTGGTGGAAATCCATAAAGAGAAAAATGGGGTGTGCTGTGGATTATGATCTGATTGTTCGGGGTGGGAATATCGCTGACGGAACTGGTGGCGAGATATTTGAAGGTGATGTCGCTGTTAAGGCGGAAAAGATCGTCGCGGTTGGAAAGGTGTCCGGTAGTGCCCACGAAGAGGTTGACGCAAAAGGCATGTTGGTTACTCCTGGGTTCGTCGATATTCACACTCACTATGATGGGCAGGCGACTTGGGAGGAACGTTTAGTTCCTTCTAGTTGGCATGGGGTTACGACGACAGCTTTCGGTAATTGTGGTGTGGGTTTTGCGCCAGTGCGCTCGGAAGACCGACAAAGCCTTATTGACTTAATGGAAGGTGTTGAAGAAATTCCAGGCTCTGCTTTGCATGAAGGTCTTGAGTGGGATTGGGAGTCCTTTCCGGATTACCTTGATGCGCTTGACCGACGTCGTCATGACATGGATCTCTGCGCACAACTACCCCATGCAGCCTTGCGCGTCTTTGTAATGGGAGAACGCGCTCTAAATCTTGAAGACGCTAATGAAGACGATATTGCTACCATGCGGGTTTTGGCAAAAGAGGCAATGCAGGCGGGTGGCTTCGGTTTTACAACTTCTCGTTCTCTAAACCATATGACAGTGCAGGGGGATCCTACACCCACCCTTAAAGCCCGAGAAGACGAACTGACCCAAATTGCGATGGGCCTGAAAGATGCGGGAAGCGGGGTCATGCAAATGATTGGAGAATTCAATGCATATGATCGTCATGAAGAAATCTCTATGTGGCAAAGAATTGTCCGGGCGTCTGGGAGACCACTATCAATCACCGTAACCCAACGCCACCGGGATCCTAATGGCTGGAAAGATATAATGGCGGGAATTGATGNCGCTTGTGAGGAGGGGCTGGAGATGCGAGCACAAATTGCCCCGCGNTCTATCGGGGCCATTTATGGTTTGAGCCTCAGTCAGCACGCATTTTATCTNCATCCCACCTATAAGGCGATTGAAGAAAAATCNCTTGAGGAGAAAGTCGCNATTATGCGCGACCCGGAATTTCGTTCTAAGTTGTTAGCTGAAAAACCAGTACATAAAAGCGAACGGCTGATCCAACGGACAAGCAATTTTCAATTTACCTTTCGCTTGGGCAACCCTCCGAATTATGAACCCTCTCAGGAGGAGTCAGTCCTAAACTTGGCAAAGAAGGCCAGTCGTGATCCGCTTGACCTAATGTACGATCTCTTGCTTGAAGATGAGGGTAGGGCGTTTCTGTTTTCACCCAATACAAACTATGCCGACTATAATCTCGATGCCTGCCATGAAATGATCAGTCACCCGCGAAGTTGTTTAGGTCTCAGTGATGGCGGAGCCCACGTTGGGCATATTTCTGACTCTGGTTATCCAACGTTTGTCCTCACCCATTGGGGGAGAGACCGTAAAAATGATCGCATTGATCTTGCGTGGTTAGTNCGTTGGATTACTAGTGCAACCGCAGAAGCTGTAGGTCTTCATGACCGTGGACGAATTNCTGCGGGTTATAGAGCAGATATTAATATTATTAACTATGATGAACTTGGTCAAAGCTATCCCTATCTAACTTATGATTTACCAAAAGGTGGACGGCGGCTAATGCAAAAAGGTCAAGGTTACAAGGCGACCTACCTTGGTGGGGTCGCAACGTATATTGACGGCGAACCTACGGGGGCCTTGCCAGGGAAGTTAGTTCGTGGTCCACAAAAAATTTCAGTTTAGGTTTGAAGTATGTCCCCCTTAATTTGGTGCGATAACTTCGTTTCCTGATGGGACTACGATCAATTCTTCCGTTGGTTTGCGCGTGATTCCGGGAGGGTCTTCNCCTCTTTCCATAGCATCAATAGCNTCGGAGAGGCGGCGGCGAAAAAGAACCACGCCTCGATCCGATGTCGCCAAATTCTCTAATGCATGTCGGGTGATCGATCGTTGACTAATCTGTGCNTCCCAGTCGTCTGGTGCGCGTTGTTTGCTTTCGTANTCCCTGATCACGGGTGCATCTGGNGGTTGAAAAATCTTTTTATTTGGGTCAACTAGCTCGACATGAAACCCAATAGTGTTTTCGTCGTCGACGGGAACCCACCATCCAACCATACGTGCGCGCTCAGTCTCTCGATCTGGGTCGGTACCGGTAACTTCCGTAGGTGGAACAGATCGTGCGGTTGGGACGTAAGTCGTTGATGTCCTCGTCAATTTGTAGCCGCTATCAAGGTCGGTNGTCCGAATATATGAAACATGAGTTTTCTCATGGACATAATCATAGCTGGGCTTTACCGCCATAACTTCCGAGAATTCAAAGAGCCCTGGGTTCCACCCATGTAAAATATTAGTGTGAACNGGATCCATNGCGTTCTCTTGTAACTGAAGCCAATTACATTCNGCTATCTCACCCCGACTATAATTACGATANGCGAGATATTCGGCATTTTCGTCTTCAAGAACATCGTATTTTGGTAATATAGGTTTTTTATCTAATGGACCCATATANGCAAAGACGAGACCTTTATATTCTTCTACGGGATACCAAGGTTGACGGATTTCGTCTTTGTAATTACTTCCCGAGGGTTCACCGGGTTGATCTAGGCAACGGCCTTCTTCGTTGTAAAGCCAACCGTGATAGCAACAACGGAGCCCATTTTCTTCAATACGCCCATATTCAAGTGATGTCCCTCGGTGACAGCAATGAGCACCTAGCACACCAACCTGTCCGGATTTGTCGCGATAGGCTACGAGCTCTTCGTTAAGAATTTTTAAAAATTTTGGTAAATCTTTTAATTCAGANGACATNCAGACAGGNTGCCAATANCGNCGCATNAGTTCGCCCATCGGGGTGCCTAAACTAACGTGNGTTAGNCTNGGGTCTTCTTTGGGAACGATAGCGTTTCGNCCGTAACCTGATTCGCTTTGGTCAGTCATCTTCCTCGGTCCTGTACAAAACTAACAACTTGTGAAGTGATCTGTTGAAGCAAAAGGATACGGAGAGACCGTAGGTTAAGTCAATCTAGTGGTTATTAACTATTCATTTTCGGCTATTCGGGTTCCAATTATTCGCCTTCGCTATAGTATTTATAAACAATTTTAGGAGTATTGAATGGCTAAAAGAAAACTTTCGATTGCGCTTGATCGCTATGATCGGCACTTGCCGTTTTACGATGGGACCGCAATTCCACCAGAGGGTATTGAATTTGACGTAAAACAAGTGGGGCAGGGCACAAGTTTCCGTGATGGCAGCGATCGGCATGGTCGGATGATCCATAATAAAGAGTTCGATATTTCAGAATTTTCTATGTCGAGTTACCTTATGGCCAAAGGCCGCAACATGCCCCTTACTGCAATACCGGTTTTTCCGCGCCGGCTATTCAGTCAAAGCCAGATGTGGGTGCATCCAGATTCCGATCTTTGGCATCCGAAAGATCTTATAGGAAAGAAAGTCGCGATTAGTTCTTTCCAGACTACCTTATCGCTTTTAGCAAAGGGTGACCTAAAGTTTTATTATGGGGTTCCCTGGGAGGATATTCATTGGCTACTAACTTCGGAGGAAAAAGTTAAGTTTGAAAGTAAGCCAGGTGTAAAAATGGATCATATAGGTGATCGGGAGCAGTTAGGACATTTGTTGGAANCTGGAGAAATTGATGCTTTCTTTTTGCCACANCCCCCTCATTCGGTGGCAACNGGGGAAACAAAGGCACGGCATCTTTTCTCAGATAGCAAGGCCGAAGAACAAGCGTATTATGCGAAACATGGNGATTTCCCGATTATGCATATTGTTGCGATGCATCAGGATCTAGCGGATGAGATGCCTGANCTTGGNAAGGCNCTTATCGAAACGTTTAATNGGGCTCGTGATTTAGNTGAAGGCTATTATGAGGATCCNAANTGGTCGCGTTTAGCTTGGGGTCGTCATTTGTATGANGAGGAANGGATCGCCTTTAATGGTAATCCATGGCGCAACGGTTTTTTGAAGAANCGNGAGAATATTGCTCGNTTTATTAAATATTCCCATGACCAAGGNTTGATCGACGAACTATTTGAACCTGAANCACTATTTATTCCTAATACGCTAGACTCTTAGTAATGTTAAGGAAATGANCNGGNGTAAGTAATGGCGTTTGCAGATAACGGCGGGGTTAAACTTTTTTNTGAAGAAACGGGGGATGGAANTCCCATCGTTTTTGTTCACGAGTTTGCGGATGATTACCGTAGTTGGTTGCCNCAAGTTCGATTTTTTTCACGTCGTTATCGTTGTATAACCTTTAATGCCCGAGGGTATCCNCNGTCGGATGTTCCNGAAGAACAGGAGCAATACTCCCAAGTAATTGCAGCGGACGATATAGCAGCTGTCATGCGTCATGCTAGTATTAAACAGGCACATATTGTTGGTATTTCAATGGGCGGCTTTGCGGTTCTGCACTTCGGTATGAGGTATGCAGAAATGGCTAAGTCATTAACGGTAGCGGCTTGCGGTTATGGTGCTTCTTATGACCAGCGCGAGCAATATGCCGCTGATTCAGAAATTCTGGCAGCGGAATATGGAAAGATAGGAGCGGCGGCCATGGCAAAAATGTATGCCAATGGCGCTTTCCGACAGCCATTTAAAAACAAGGATCCAGCGGGTTGGGCGGAATTTCGGGATACTTTGGCTGAACATTCTGCAAAAGGTGCAGCATTGACAATGCGGGGGGTTCAGAAGCGGCGCCCCAGCCTTTATGATTTAGAAAACAAATTACAAAAAATTAAGATCCCAACGCTAATCGTTAGCGGTGATGAAGATGATTGGTGCCTAGAGCCTAGTCTCTATCTTAAACGCACGATCCCGGCTTCAGGGCTTTGGATTGTTCCTAAAACCGGTCACACGATTAATCTTGAAGAACCCGCGGCATTTAATATGCAGCTATCGGAGTTTTTTGTGATGGTTGAATCTAAACGTTGGCCTGAACGGCCCAAAGTTGAAGGTGCGTCAGCTTTGTTGTCAGGTCTAGAAAGAGACAACTAAACAGATACTGGTTTCGGCGCGCGCTGGCCCGCTTGTTCCATAAGGGGCATAACCTTTTCAATCCAATGCTGGCATTCATTCTGGTAGTCAACCCAAGATATGAGAATTCCATCGATATCCATCTTTATTAAGTCATTCATATCATCGACGATTTTCTCAGGCGTACCGATCAGTGGATAGCCGCCATGGCCGCCGATAAAGTGCCGGCGAAATTGGTCAAGAACGTCAGCTGGAAGAGTTTCCGACTGCATCCCAAAAATTTCCAACAAATTGTTCACTGCGATGTAATCCCCCTTTTCGACAATATAATGTTCAGCGTAGTCTCGAGCTTCTTTTTCCGTATCACGACAAACAACATAGGCGTGGATCCATACCTGAATATCCCGCCCTGCATTTTTAGCCATACCTTTTAAATGTTTTATTTGTGCTGTGCCTCCCTCAAGGTCACGTTCCTTTAGCAAGACAAAATTCATATCGGCCTGGGTCGCCGCGAATTTTTGCCCGGCTGGTGAACCCCCCGCATTCATGACGGGTGGCATTGGTTTTTGTATCGGTTTTGGCTCGCTCCATACCGCTTTCGATTGAAACCATTGCCCATTGAAATCGAACTCGCCTTCCGTCGTCCAGATTTTGCGAACAAAATTTAGCCATTCCGCAGCATACTCGTATCGCACTTCATGTTCGTTCCAAGTGGCATCAAACATTTCAAACTCATTTTTGAACCACCCACAAACCACGTTAAAGGCAAACCGACCGCGGGATATATGGTCGATGGTCGAGCATTGTTTCGCTGCCGCGACAGGATGAATAAGAGGAACGTGGGCAGTTGAGAAAATACAACTATATTCTGTAATCGCGGAAACTGCTGCCGCCCAGTTAAAGGTCTCAAAGGTTCGGTTATTAAAATTTGTGGCGCCGCCATAGCCTTTCCAGCGGGCGACGGGGAGTAGGACTTCAAACCCAGCATTATCTGCCATTGTTACGACTTCTTCAGTCTGAGGCCAAGTCATGTCCCAAGTGTTTTCGGCTGTGGTTATTGTGGAACCATGCGAACAGTTCATCGCAATAATACCAATTTTCATCTGATTATTGTTAAGAAGCGGATTTAACTTGGTACTAGATGTCATTGGTTTGATTTAGACCTTATTATAAGTTTTTAGGTTAATATGTTTGAATTTATGCACTAAACCGGAAGTTTCTGCGTACAACTAGCATCGATTCAAATGCCAGTGTAATTTCAATTTATGGACACTACTATTCCAACACAAGACCACCCTCGGCAAACTAGCAGAATTTACGCAAGATCATATGCCGGGCTGGATATTGATCCCGATCGTAATATCAGCGATGACGCGATTGTTTTTTGGCGCATAGTAAAACTCGCCTTTAGTAATCGCATCCGGATCGTTCTGGCAATAATTGGAATTATTGCAGCGGCCTGTTTTCAACTTATGATTCCCCAACTTCTTGGTGATGCCGTCGATGGTGCCCTGGGCCTTGTTGGAAAGGGCAGTGTATCGGCTGAAGAAGGACGTGAAGCCCTTTTTTACGCTGCTTGGCTTTTAATGGGAGCCGCGGTTTTGCGTGGGCTTTTCACCCTGCTACACAACTATTGCGGCGAATCTATTGGTCATCTTTTAGCCTATGACTTGCGCATCGCCTTTTATGCCAAGCTGCAGCAGCTTAGCTTTTCATTTCATGACCACGTCCATACCGGGGAATTAATCACTCGGGGTATGCTTGACCTTGAGGGTATTCGCTCGTTTATGAATACAGGACTTTTGAGAGTTTTTCTTCTTTTTATTCTTGTTGGTGTGGGGGCTTATTTATTGATCTCATCAGATTTAGTGATGGGGCTCCTTGCTCTGAGCTTTGTGCCTTTCGTTATGTGGAAGTCGGCAACTTCGCGACTAAAATTACGCGGTCTTTGGTGGGTTTTACAAGAAAAGATGGCGGTTCTTGGCCGTATCATGGATGAAAACCTGACTGGCATTCGTGTCGTGCGAGCTTTTGGCGCAGAGCCTTATGAACTTGATAAATATGGCTCTGCCTCTGAGGAAGCGCATTCACTTGCAGCGGAGCGAATAAAAACAAGAGTAGCGTCAACTACCGTGATGACCTTCGCTTACTTTATAGCCATGGGGTTAGTCCTTTGGGTCGGCGGGACGCGGGTCTTAGATGGACAAATGACCGTAGGAAAACTAACTGAATTTTTAACCTTTATGACAATTCTACAACTGCCAGTTCGTCAGCTTGGGCTTGTGGTCAACTCATTTGCGCGAACGCTGACCTGTGGCGCTCGAATGTTTGGTGTTTTGGATCTTGATCCAGTTATAGCGGATAAGCAGGGCGCACAGGATCTTTCCAATAAGATAGGGGCCGTCAAATTCGAAAATGTCCGTTTTGCATATCCGGGCGAGGGATTGCCGACGGTTCTGAAGGACATCTCATTTGAAGTAAGCCGTGGCAAAACCTTGGGGATAGTGGGTCCACCAGGGAGTGGTAAGTCGACTATCGCACATCTATTGCCCAGATTTTATGACATTGCTGGTGGAGTGATATCGATTGATGGCATTGATATCCGTGATATCAAACTCTCATCTCTGCGGAGCAAAGTAAGTGTTCTTTCACAGGACCCTTTTTTGTTTACCGCTTCGCTCGAGAATAACATCGCATATGGAAACCCGTGGGCAGAAGACCGAGAAATTCATAGTGCTGCGGAAATTTCACAAATCGATGGATTTGTTAATTCCTTACCGAAGGCATACGAAACTTTGGTTGGCGAGCGGGGTGTTTCGTTATCAGGAGGACAAAAACAGCGTGTCGCCATAGCACGCACCGCAATCTTAGAGCCCGAAATCCTTGTTCTTGATGACTCCACCGCGGCGATTGATGCGGGAACTGAACAACGCATCCGTCAAGCCCTAAAACAAAGGTCCCAGAGCGCTGCAACAATTATAATCTCTCACCGCCTGGGGACATTGCGTCATGCTGATGAGATATTATTCATTGAGGACGGACTAATTATTGAAAGGGGTAGCCATGATGAACTTGTCCGGCAGCGGGGCAAGTATGCAGCCTTGTTTGCTCTACAAAGTCGTGAAGGCGATGAAAATATAGACTCGGCAGAGGAAGTGCAGGTATGAGTTCCACTTTCCGCACCGCAGCTGATCCGAATGCCGTTCGTCCTCCCCGCGCCGTTGTTGGGTCACAAATCAGTCAAGATGAGGTGATCTTTGGTGCCGCATTTGATCGAAAAGTTGTGCGACGCTTCGCGCAATACGTGCTTCCTTATCGTAAGACGATTTATATTGCGATGGCAGCGGTCTTGGTTTTTACAGCTGCGCAGCTTTCTATCCCCTTAGTCATTCGCTACGCCATTGACAACGCACTTATTGCTGACGGAGGCGGGCGAGCATTATTGGTTTTAGCTGTTTCTGCATTCGTCGCGATAGTAATGGTGAACTATGCCGCAAACTATCTACAGGACAGGTTAGTGGGTTTGACCGGAGAACGGGTTATCTTTGATTTGCGCAGCGCAATGTATGCGCATCTTCAGAACGTTGCACTGACTTTTATGGACCGGACCGAAGTTGGGCGTATGATGTCGCGGCTCCAGGGTGATGTTAACTCTCTACAGGAGTTTCTCGAAAATTCTATAACAGCCTTTGGTGACCTAGTCCTCTTGTTTGGCATCGTGATTATCATGCTTACGCTAAATTTTGAACTTGGTTTACTAACGCTTTCCGTGGTGCCTACGCTGTTTTTTGTTCGAATGATTTGGTTGCCGCGGGCGAGAATAGCATTCCGCCGGGCACGTGAGACGAATTCGATCAATAATGGGGCGTTGGCTGAAGGAATTCATTCTGTCAGGACGGTGCAAGGGATGCATCGTGAATCAGTCAACTTGGAACTCTATGCAGACAAGTCACAGGAAAATTTGCGGGCGCATCTTCGGTCGGCGAAATTTGCTCAGGTGATGGTGCCTATCGTTGATACATTAACAGGAGCTGCCATGGCGATCGTTGTGGTTGTTGGCGGAACATTGGTTTTAGATAAGGCGCTGGACGTTGGCGTGATGGTCGCCTTTTTGTTTTATGTGCAACGTTTCTTTGATCCAATTCGCTCTCTTACGATCCAATACAGTGTAATGCAGCGCGCGATGGCGTCTGGTCAGCGGATATTTGAAGTTCTTGATGTGCCGTTGGAAATTGTTGACAAACCGAATGCCGTTAATCCTGAGGCGGTTAAAGGCAGGCTGGAATTCTGCAATGTTAATTTCGGATATCATAAAGACCAGCCAATCCTTAAGGATCTTAGCTTCGTGGTTGAGCCTGGAGAAACTGTTGCACTTGTTGGTCCAACCGGCTCAGGTAAAACTAGTATTACGGCGCTTATAAATCGTTTTTATGACGTTTCTGGCGGAAAGATATTAATTGATGGCTTAGACGTGCGCGATTATGCCAAAGCGGCGTTAGGTAGACATGTTGCTATGGTTTTGCAGGATCCATTTCTTTTTACTGGCAGCATCTTTGAAAATATCCGGTATCATAAGACTGAGGCGACAAAGAAAGACATCGAAGAAGCATCAAAAATTGTCGGTGCTCATGAGTTCATAATGGCCCTTCCCTTCGGATACGATACCGTCCTTGAACAGCAGGGACATAATCTTTCAATGGGGCAGCGACAATTGCTGAGCTTCGCGCGAGCGCTTG
>PBOV01000104.1 GCA_002724505.1 Rhodospirillaceae bacterium
TCTCTAGATAGCCAGACGTTGCAATATTTATCTGCTCGAGTTCTCCGGTCACCACATCATTAGTTTTAATCCGGGAACCACTCAAGGTGAGCCAAGCGACGTAATCTGTAATGATTGGTTGACCAAGCGAGTTACGGCCGGCACTCACACGCTGAGCACCAATTCGATCACCCGCAACTTTATTTTTGTCGTATTTAATACCCCATGCGTTGAATAGCTCTTTCAAATCGGAGCCGCTATCCGGCGGCTGGCGTTTCATTTGATTGCCGCGGGTTGCCTCCTCTGAATAGGGATCGACAAAGATGATGGTATTGTTACCACGCATTACATGCTGATCGATATAATAACGATCGGTGTCGTCCATATCCCTTGGGTGAATTACTAACAATAAGTCGAGATCTTCTGGTATTGGATTTTCAAGGGTAATCCGTTGAACATCAAAACGTTGGCGTAATTGAGCAATGACCTCCCATGGGGCATAGCGTTTCATTGGGTCGGAACCTATGGGAAGCGATGAAACATAACCGATCTTTTTCTTTTTAGGGTTTGCAAGATTCGAAACCAATCGTGTTAAATCGTATTCAAGAAATCTCTCTCGTTGCGGTGATATAAAAGATATTACATCAAGATCATCGGTTGTATTTGTTCCGGCCAAGCCAAAATACCCGAGGTTTCCCGCTTGAGTGATCGGAACACCATGAAGCCCAAACCCAACAGCTCGGTCTTCCTCGGGAGAGAACGGCTCGGGACGAATGATTTCTAGTTTAATTCGGCCGTTCGACAGTTCGACATACCGCTCCAGAAGCTCTCGCGCACTCCTTGCGTAATCTTTTAGAGATGGGCTTTGCTTAACCAATTCATCAGAAACAAAAAGCCTAAGCGTCACTGGTTCTCGAACTTTCGAGAGGATTTCTTTTGTTCCTTCTGATAGGGTGAAGATTTTTTGTTGGGTGAGATCTACGCTCACAGTCCTAAAGGTTTCCGTCGAAAAGATATGTAGAGCCACGAAAAAAACAAACGTCACGGCTAGGCCAGCGAATCCCAGTTTTGAATGATCCCAAGATTTAATTTTATCTGCCATGATGATCCCCTAGGCTCCCTTCTTTAGGTCAACTACGACCATATTTGCGAAAAGGAATACACCTATAATTGATATGAAAAAGATCATATCTCGAACATCTATCACACCCCTTATTATCGCGTCATAATGTACAAGAAAGCTAAAGGAGCGCACTAAATCAATGACTAGTTCAGGCGCCCAACCTCGAAAGGCAGACTGCACCAATTCAAGGCCACTCATCATGAAAAGAAAAATAACTGCAGCCCCGATGACAAACGCGATTACTTGATTGCGTGTCATGGCAGAGACAAATCCGCCGATAGCGAGATAGGACCCCGCCATCAAGAACCCACCAAGATAGCTCGCGATAATAACACCGTTATCAGGATCACCAAGATAGTTAACCGTAATCCAAACGGGGAAAGTTAAAGACAAAGCAATACCAGCGAAGATCCACGCCGCCAAAAACTTCCCAAACACAGCGTCAAAGGTGGATACCGGCAATGTCATAAGAAGCTCAAGCGTACCCGCTTTACGTTCTTCTGCCCAAAGCCGCATTGCAACGGCAGGAATAAGAAAAAGATAAAGCCATGGCAAAAAACCAAAAAGTGGCTGCATATCTGCCTGACCACGGTCGAATAACGCGCCAAAATAAAATGCTGTCACCCCATTGAGTGCAACAAAAATAACGATAAATACGTAGGCGAGGGGCGTCGTAAAGTACGCCCGCAACTCCCGTTTACTAATTGCCCAACTCTTTCCCATAACCATCTCCGCTAGGCCGCGGTTGTTATACGGCGAAACACCTCATCAAGGCGCCCGCGTTCGGCCTGAATTTCCTGTACATCGATGGAAGCAGCCTTAAGCGCTCCACTGATTTCATCTATTATTGATTGACTGTCAGACGGATAGGCAATGTAAGTTACCAAACCGTTTTCCGCACTTTTTTGAACCACACGATCAACATTTGAAATGGCTTCAATTGATGCTTTCGCCAGGTCAGATTGGGCAACAGAGAGCCGAAATGTTACAGCATTGTGAAGCTCTGATCGAGCTTCGAGTTCCCCTGGTGTTCCATCGGAAACAATTTTACCTTGAGCAATAACAATGGCCCTACTACATACAGTGTCGACCTCATCAAGGAGGTGCGTCGATATAACAATTATCTTTTCCTTAGCCATTTCATTAATTAGCTTCCGGACCTCATGTTTTTGATTGGGGTCCAGCCCATCAGTTGGCTCATCAAGAATAAGGATTTCGGGATCATGAAGAATAGCCTGCGCAATACCGACCCGACGTTTATAGCCTTTAGACAAGGTCCCGATAGCTTGATGCATCACGTGTTCGATATTAATGCGGCTGGCGGCATTCCCAATGGCCTCCCGCTTCGTAGCACCTGATAGGCCCCGCACATCGGAAACAAAGCCAAGTAGCTCAAGTGGGGTCATATCCTCATATAGGGGAGCGCCTTCTGGTAGGTAGCCAATCCGGCGCTTAACTTCTAAAGGGGAGGCGGTCACATCATGGCCCGCCACCAATGCTGTGCCGGCAGTTGGCATCAGAAAACCTGTGACCATGCGCATGGCCGTCGTCTTGCCCGCACCATTCGGTCCTAGAAAACCAACAACCTCTCCCCGCTTAACGCTAAAGCTAATATTATCGACCGCGGTAAACGAACCGAACTTCTTCGTCAGCCCCTTAATCTGGAGCATGAGATCCATTCCCTGCATATCTTCTCATTCTCACTGTTCAAACACCGGTTAATTTCTGACCTCGATTGGAAAGGTTACTATCTTTAAAATTTTCTAGGCTTGGTCAATCCAAATTTCGCCCAAATCTACCTTGCCAGACCTAACCTACCAAAAAAGCTCGGTAGGATGTGGACATTCATGAAAATTTTGTCAAGACCGTTTAATCAAGGAACTAATAAAATTTTGTTCAGATTTCTGCTGGAGAATTAATTCCAAGCAATAAAGCGACACGATCAGCAATCGCCAGAGATGCTGTCAAGCCAGGTGACTCAATCCCATATAAATTTACCAATCCGGCAACACCATGCTCATTTGGCCCCTGAACCATAAAGTCTCGAGCGGCTTCACCCGGCGCCTGAAGTTTTGGCCGAATACCGGAATACCCAGGCTGAATAGCGCCATCTGGCAAATCAGGATAGTACGCACGTACTGCAGAATAAAAGGCATCGGCGCGGGCCGGGTCGACGTCGTAATTAAGATCATCTATCCACTCAACGTCCGGCCCAAAACGAATTTGGCCACCCAGATCAACCGTCACATGAACACCCAGTCCAGCCTTTTCGGGAACGGGGTAAATTGGCCGCTTAAAGGGTGCATTTCCAAGCAAGGAATAATAGTTTCCCTTTGCATAGTAACAAGGTGGTATTGTTTCCTTTGGGATACCGACAATATTAGAGGCCATTCTCTGCGCATGGAGACCCGCTGAATTTACAACAAATTTAGCTTTGAGCGTTGTTGGGGCCTCCCCCCCTACAGATAAATATACGCCATCTCTTTCAATGATTCCGCCTTCAACCGGCGCATGGAAGGCGATCATAGCCCCCGCCGCCTCCGCATCTCCCTGATAGGAAAGCATTAGTCCATGACTATCTATGATGCCAGTCGACGGAGACCATAGCGCTTTTACACAAAATACTGCTGGCTCTTCGACACTGACTTCAGTTGGAGTGCGCCACTCCAAATCCGGCACACCGTTCTCTGTTGCCGCCCGTTTTAGACGTTCAAGCTCTGAGATTTGTTCTTTGTTAGTCGCAACGATAAATTTTCCGCAGTTCCGGTGTTCTACGCCGTGCGTCTCACAATAACGATAGAGCGCCTTTTTTCCTGCAACACAAAATTGGGCTTTCCAGCTATCTTTTGGATAATAAATTCCGGCGTGGATTACCTCGCTATTTCTCGAGCTGGTTTCGGTTCCAATTGCCTCTGCGGCTTCCAATATAATTACCTCAACGCCCGTCATCGCGAGCCGCCTGGCAACTGCAAGCCCTACGACCCCCGCACCAATAACAACGGCTTCAACTGAATCGACCATACTATAAACCTACGTCAATTTTCTTTCCTTTGTGAGATTGGTACTGCGTCAAAATTTGAAGCGCAAGTTTATGCTCTGTTTTTGTATTTATTTAAGAGCCAACGGCGTCCGATTTTGGAAACCACAAAAATTTTTAAAGCGACAGAACTAAGTTTTGAGAAAGTTGATGTTTTCTAAGTCTCGGATGGATACCTTTTGCCAGTTTAGTGATGTTTTCGGTCAAAAACCCGGTATCGAAATGTCCAGAACCCCAATAACGCTACTAATGCTACTGCGACGACGCCAATAATATAAAAGCTCTGCTCGCGACCAAAAATCTCTGCCACAAAACCCATTATCACAGGGACTGCAAACCACGTCATTTGATTAAGCGTCACTCGTAAACCCATCGCCTTGCCCTGCATTTCGCTTTCTGCATAACGGGCGATCATCGAAATTAATAAAACCAAGCTCCCGGCCATCGCCCAACCGCGCAAGCCCGATGCCATCATCAACAAAGTTACCTGGTCTCTAAGAAGCGGCGTAATTGCAACAAATATAATTGATCCTGTAACAAGGAGCAGCAACAACCAATGATCTCGAAAACACCGCTGCAATGGTGCCGCAGATAACGAGCCAACTAGACCAAAAGCTCCGTTAATTGAAATTAACAACCCTATAGTGGTTGCTGAAATACCAATATCTTTTAAATGAACTCCGTAAAACGAGGCCTGTATTCCACCCCCTAAATGTCTCAGTAAAGACATCGTCATCACGAAGAAAATCGCCGATATAGAAAATAATTTAAAAGCGATAATGTAGTCAGCAAGCCGGGGAATAAAAACGTTGAAAGATATCCTGCGACTTGGTTTTTTAATTTGGGGATTACTTTGATCGTCAACATCTGAAGGCAAGAGTAAAAGAGAGAATAATATCCCTGTCGACCATAGACCAATTAAACCAAAACCGCCCCAAGGGCCTAGGTGGTCCCAAGCAACACCGCTAATTGCAGGACCAGTTAATAGGCCGAGACGAGTACAAAATGACATGCGGCCTGTATAGGTTGCATCACCCTTCATAATCCTACTCACCAGAGTCTGAGCTCCTACCCAACCGAGGGCGTCTACGAGACCGGTGATCAATTGCAAAACTATGATCGCCCAAATGAATGGCGTGACTGGATAAAGGAAAGGCGCAGCCGCACCAACGGATGCAAGAAAAATCATTACACGGCGCGCGCCCAGCCGATCTATTACTGCACCACCGTGAATTGCCAGTAACATTGGCCCGACGTGGCGGCAGCCAATCGTGATTCCAATTAGCCAGTCCGGCACCCCTTGGAGTAGTAGCCAAATCGGGACCACCACCCACCCCATATTTGGCATCGTGTTACTGAATGCAGCCGCGCCATAGACGCCCGCCTGAATTCGCCAGGGAATTCTCTCGTTTATTTCAGTCACCCCCCGCATTTAACCACTGGTATCACCGATATCGCGCTGTCGTGACAACCAGAGACCCGTGAGAATGAGAAGGCCGACAACAATAATACCAATTGCATAAAACCCATTCGCCAATCCAACAAAGTCGATCAAGACACCCATTAACAGTGGAATTATAAAGCCGGTAAGTCGATTTGCTGTATTACGTAATCCAACACTCGTTCCTTGAACTTTTGATCCGCTTGCCTTTGCCAAAATGGAAATCATAAGGGGCTGACTTATTCCCAAAGAGGCCCCTCGGAGCGCACTCGCAATCAAAAGAAATACAAATGTTCCGAGCAACGGAGTGATACAGATAAAAATTACGGAACCCGTTACAGTTGCCATCAACAGCCAATGGGCCGAGCAAAACCTGAGCAAATGGCCGACAGACAAAGAGCCAATGCCGCCAACAATTGCGGCTGCCGATGTTAAGAACCCGATCAACGTGCCGGATAGACCGAACACCTCGTCGAGATAGACAACATAAAACCCCGTCTGAACTACATTACCAGCATTCCGCATCATTGTGATAACCGCTACAAAAAGAACGGCGGAGATTGCCAACATCCGAAAGGCAGCAAGGTAGTCACTCAATCTTGGCATTAACATCGAAACCGTAATTTTGCTGTGTTGGCTAGTCTCGTTGGTGTTGCCAGGCAACGCCAGTGCTGACAGGAAACCAAACGATCCCCATATGCTCATGGCGATGAAAGCTGCCCAAGCTCCGCCAGTGTCCCATGTGAATCCAATCATTGGTGGACCAAGAAGATGACCAAGTCTTAGCGCGAGGGATAGGCGTCCTGCATGAACAGCACTCCCTTTCATAATCTGTCCAATAAGGGTTTGCGCACCCATCCAACCCATCGACGTTGCTAAGCCAGCCAGGGTTTGAAGAAAGATAGCCGCCCAAATATATGGAAGGGCCGGGAACAAGAGTGGGACCGCTGCGTTGACAACGGCAAAGATCAACATAACGCGCCGGGTCCCAAGCCTATCCATGAGAGCTCCTCCATGAATAGATAGAAGAAGAGGCAAAATATGACGAGCACCAAACACCAGACCAAACAAAGTTGCTGACGCGCCGAAACTTGAAACCCAAAGAGGTACGATTAGGCCGGAAATATTTGACATACTATTGGCAAACATTCCGGAGCCATAAACCGCAAGCTGAGTTCTAAGAGGGATTTTAACTTCAGCCACCTCTGTTATCCTCAACCCCTTCCATCACGACCAAGGTCTCGATTACGTTTTACAAATAAGGCAGCAAATCCAAGAATTACTAAAAGCAACGCGCCCATAATAAAAAAACTATTTCGTATGCCGACAAGCTCGGCTACAGCTCCCATTAAAGGTGGCACTACACTACTCGCAAATCTGTTCACGGTCGTCCTCAAACCAGCACCTACCCCCTGTTCGGTAGTTGCTACCGCCTGACCAAGAACCGAAATTTCCATTGGCTGACTGATCCCCAAGCAAAGACCCCGCACCCCTATTATTGTCGCTAACAGCAATAGGGTCATCCACATCGGGGCGCCAAAGACCAAAACCGGTGTAATTGCGATTGTAATTACCGTCATAAAAACAGCGTAGATAGCTAGCCAATGCGGATGAATCATTCTAGCGATCGACGATGCTGACAACGAGCCTACGCTTGCAAGCAGCTGCGCAATACCAATAAGGACACCGATCATTGCTGCAGAAATCTCGATATCCCGCAAAAATACAACATAAAATGAGCTTTGAATCCCGGTAGCCCCAATTCTAACCATTGTGACCAGGAGAATAAGCGCAACTGCCGGTATAGCGATTAGCCGAAAGGCAGTAACATAATCGCTCATTCGTGGAATAATGTCAGAAAGGTTTAATTTTGCGTTTTTTGGGATGATTTCTTCTTGAGATGTTGGCGGAATTTTAAGGACACACCAAAATCCCAAAGCAGACCACAGGGCCATGAGGACAAATGTTGTGGTAATACCGGTTTGATCCCAGATATACCCAAAAATAATTGGCCCAAAAAATGCACCAAGCCTGACAATCGCTGTCATCCTTCCGACATAGAGCCGGTGGCCTTTCATGATATGCCCGCTCAGTGCTTGCGCCCCAACCCAGACCATTGCGTCAGAGACGCCGGCAAGCATTTGTAGCAATATGATCAATATTATTGCCGCGCCAAACGGCAATAAAAGTGCCAGCGGGAATAGTAAGGCTGCGACCACCGCGACAAGAGCGAATGCGATCATTACACGGCGTGTACCCAAACGATCCATCAGGGCGCCGCCATGGATCGATAATGCTAATGTCAGAAAATATCTAGACCCGACAATCAATCCAATCANAAATTCTGAATTTGTTAGTTGAACAGCCAATAACGTAACGATCAACGATGATATGAGAACCATCGTGAAACTGAACAAACCAGCGCCATAAATTGCTGCCTGTGTCTGCCAAGGTATTTCAGGGGCCGAAGAATCTTTCATCTACCTTGGAATTTCCGTTTNATTTTACCCTAATAAAATCATACCACTACATCGCTTGACAGTAGCCAGGTGGTCCAAGACACTTATTTCCAACACTTTAAAGAAATGAGCAAGAGCCGAGAGACCACCGAATGGCTAATAGGAGTGAATAAAGATGGAAACTCTATCTAATTCAGCAGTGGAATTTGCCAAAATAGAGGTGGCCGCCTGCACGCGTCTCCTCAACCACGAGGGGGTCTTAGGATACAGCGGACATGTCAGCCAACGTCTCCCCGACGGCGATACCCTGCTTATTCAAGCCTTTGATGCTAGTCGCAACGATTTAACGCCGGAAGATCTTTACATTATTGATCTCGACGGAAACGTTCTCGACGGCAATCCGGACGCCCGCCCCGTAAATGAATTGGAAATTCATTCAGAAATTATGCGCGCCCGAACCGATATCAACGCAGTACTCCATTGGCACCCAGAAATAGCCACACTATTTACACTTGTCGAAGGAGTTAAACTCGTTCCAATGAAGAATCACGCCTACAGGTGGTCAAGCGGGATCCCGATACATCCTGAATCTTGGCATATTGATACTCAGGAGCGCGGCCGCGCAATGGTTGAGACTATGGGAGAACACAACGCCGTTCTTTTAAGGGCCCATGGCGCCGTAATTGGCGCCGAGAGTATACCGGCGCTTATGGTAGATGCCGTCCATTTCGATGAAAATGCTAGAGCNCTTTATGATGCATCGCGCTTGGGAACCCCAATCCCACTAACGAAAGAAGAATCGGATCAATTTGCCGCAAATTTCAAGCGAACAAACCACTCCGTAAAACTCTGGCGTTACTATTTAAGCCGTGGGCANGAAGCCAAGGTTATTCCGGATGACTGGACAGAAATACTTGCTCCAAGGGAAAGAGCATGAATTCCCAGCCAATTCACNCCNCTNATTAAAATAACTTCCACTCAACAAATAGTTACCCGATAGTTAACGGCGCGCTGAAGCTAATTAACCACAGCCCCTTAGCNGGCCTTCTTAACCTNTCCCATACCATTTATATGGTTTAACACTTCATCCAAATGCATCACATCAGCGTATTTATGATGCATATCAAACAAGTTAACCATATGGTTCATCTCTGTCCGGTCATAGCAGCATTCTTCAACAAGGGTCACATGGAATCCATTTGCCTTAGCGTCTTGAACGGCAGCTCGTAGGCAACCACTTGTCGTACCCCCACCCATAATTAGGCTTTGAATTCCCATTTGNGTTAGGTGAGACATCAACGGGGTCCCATAAAAAGCACTGGCCCTTTGTTTGTAAACAACAAGNTCACCATCCTCAGGCGCCAACTCTTCTAAAATATCATAGGATTCATTATGTTCATTGAGTACTTGGCGATTGGTCGCGCGACCTTTGTTGGAGGAGCTTCTGGTGTCACCAGTNCAATAAGTTATCGGGATACCCGCAGCCCTCGAAGCCTCCAAAAGCTGTTTAGCGGGTTCGACCATTGCCCAGGCCCGTTCCCCACAAGAACTGGGATGTTCTTTTATAACATCGATTACTCGTTGCTGTCCGCCTTCATAACTAGCTTTGTAAACATCTACCATCAAAACAGCTGGGTTTTCACCGACGAAGACATCGCGTTTATAATGACTATAAATTTCCTCAGTTTCCTCATCAACAAAACCACGCCAGCAGTGATCTTCGAAATCCCGAGTCATTCAAATACCCTCCATAAATTTAGCGACTAACAACAGGTACAGTACATAANCTCCCGCAACAAGGGCGACACAATCACAGAAATTCTAAATTATCTGCTTCGCTCGTGCGCCACGAATAACTATCAACGTAAAAACCGTGTAANCTATAGAGAAAGAAAGAAAAACTGCCCCCTTGCTCGAAGCAGATGAGTCCATCAGCCAAATGGCGGCAAACCCCTGAAGAATGGCCATACTAGCATAAAATATACTAACTTTGGAGTGNGGCCAGCCCATTCTGTTGAGCAGTTGATACAAATGAGATCGATGAGCATCAGTGACGACCTCTCCTGCACACAAACGTCTGAGNAACGTAAAAGAGGTNTCAAAAATAAAATGGAAAAAAATTAAAGGCATAACCCAAAATGGGATCTGAGTACTATTATCTCCTGCCGCCAACACTCCCAGCCCTGCGAAAAAAAAGCCCAAATATTGGCTNCCNACGTCACCCATAAAAATTCGAGNCCTTGGAAAATTAAAGGGAAGAAAACCAAGCGCAGCGGCCAAAACGATATAACTNAATACAAAAACCGTTACTGCATTTTGATCAAGAGCAATTANCGCAAAAAATAAAGCCGCAACTACCGCTGTGCCGCCAGCCATTCCATTAAGACCATCCATAAAATTAAATGCATTTGTGACCCCGATCACCCAAACAAAGGTTGCAACATACCCCCACCAGCCAAGGTCAATTAACCCAACGAATGGCAGCTCCAACTTCTCAAAAACCAAATTTCCCCCAAACAAAATTAATACGGCAAAAATTTGGGACAAAAACTTTATTTTAAAGTTTGGCAATCGACCGAGATCATCAATAAAACCGACAATGGCGACCACCAGAGATCCAACGACTAAGCCAATAATGTGAATTAATAAGCTCCCCTGAAAATCAAGGAAAAAACCTAAATATAGGAAGCCACCAGTTGTGGTGAGCACAATTGCAACACCTCCGCTACTTGGTGTGGGTTCATCATGAGAAGAACGGTGGTTAGGCAAAGCGATTATTCGCACCTTCCGCATACAGTAAGTAATTGAAATAGATATAAATAATAGAAGAGCCGCAAAAACCAAGTGGTGTGGAACTGAACTTACATCCATGGCATTTCTATCGGTCTTAGGTACAGCTATTATTTAAACGATTAGTCAAAGTTGCCGAAGGGTTGAGCATTGTCAACGAAACATCATAGGTTCATTTGGCCATGGGTGGTAATTAACAAGGGGTATATAAGATAAAATCTGATAAATTATTGCCTCCATTAAGAAATTTTTAAGCGGCGATAGAAGCTCTTTTCGGTTAAATTAATAAAATATCAAGGACTGAAAATAACAATAAATTGACGGTAAAGCTTGCACAGCGATATTTGCGACTTATCATAGCTCTATGATTGAAATTATAGATCTCGCATATGTGCGAGTCGGCGCTGCTAATTTAGAGGAGTCGGCTTTATTCGCTACTGAAACGATTGGCCTTCAAGAGGTTCGAAGAGAGGATAACAGGATATACGTCAGGGGTGATGAACGGGATCACGACATCTGCTATGTACAAGGTGGTGTTGATAAACATGTGGTAGCATTTGAAGTCGCGGATGATAAAGCTCTAGAATCCGGCATCAAAGACCTGGAAAGCGCCGGCGTTTCAGTCCAACGTGGCTCTGACGAAGAAAAAAAAGATCGCAGGGTTTTAGACTTCTTTAGGTTCTCAGACCCAACCGGTAATAATTTCGAAATCGTTATAAGACCCCAGAAATCTGCGAGGCGCTATTTCCCGACGCGAGACGCCGGCATTAATGAATTTAGTCATGTTGGCCTGAAGACGACCAATGCCCCCCGAGATGAAAATTTTTGGACAACCAACTTCAATATTCGTCCAAACGATTGGATTGGCGATGCCGGTCTTTTATCTTTCGACTCAGTCCATCACCGCATCGCGCTATTTCCAGCAGATAAGCCGGGCATCCAACATATTAACTTTCAGGTCGACAGCATTGATGACATCATGCGGTCCTATTACTACCTATCTGAAAAACAAGTCCACATCGTCTTTGGCCCAGGTCGCCACGTCACGTCTGGCGCTATGTTCCTATATTACGAAGGCCCCGATGGCATGATTTACGAATTTTCACATGGTGTCAGAATAATAGACGATCCGAATTACCGGCCTCGGCAATTTCCGTTCACGCCGGAGGCTTTCTGTGCATGGGGTGCCAAACCCGACATTCCCGAATTTAGGGACTAAAAATAATATGGAAGAAGCTTTTGGTTTTATTGGTGAACCGCTCGATACTACCCAGCAACGCGTGCGATTAGCAGCGAGAGCGCTTGCACGACATAATCTCGTCCACGCCTATGGTCACGTTAGCGCTCGACTAAATAACGAAAGTTTTCTTGTTTGTGCTCCTAAACCAATGGGGCTGATAGAACCAGGTGAGGACGGAGATATAGTGCCAATATCCGGAGAATTACCACCAGGAGTATTAGGCGAAGTAAGGTGTCATCAAAAAATCTATGCGGCGCGCAACGATATAAATGGAATATGTCGAATTTTCCCTAGAAACGTCATGACACTCTCAACTTTTAAGAAAACCCCGAAAGCACGTCTAGGGTTTGGATCCTATTTCTTTCCGCACCCCCCTCTATGGGATGACCCCCTACTTTTGCGGTCGGATGAACAGGCGTTTGAGTTTGCTAAAACGTTGGCAAATAACCGCGCTATTGTGATGAGAGGTAACGGCGCGGTGTGCGTCGCACCTACAGTTGAGGAAAGTGTAGTCATGGCTTTCTATTTGGAAGAATCCGCCACAACCGAATTAGCTGTGATGGCATCTCACCCGGATCACCAGTCTGTATGTTTTACAGAAGAGGAAGCCAAAATTAGGGCAACTGGGACCGGACGAATATATGAACGGCTATGGGAATATATGACTGAAGGCGACCCAGAGAAATTCTAAAAATTACTTAAGGATCAGGCTACCTATATTGTTTTCTAGGTTTATTTTCGTTCTCAACCGTTCATTTTTTATGATAATTCTTTTTGTGGCTTCCTGTAAGCATACACCTATGATTGATAGGATAAAGTATGCTGAATATATGCCGAAAAACTCCGTCGAGAACATTTTTTATTCGGAGGAACAGTTTTCTGATATCGAAAATCTAGTGTCTTTAATATCAAAAAAATTGGTTCAACCGAATTCAGGTAAATTTGAATTAGGGCTTTATTCCGCTGAATTAATTTTGGAAAATAAGAAATCTTACTGGTATTTAAGACCTGTGAATAGCGGAACGGGCCCATTTATAATTTTGGCAACGCGATCAAAATACAACCTTGTTTTTGAAGCACCGCACCCGATAATAGACAGAGGGACGGGAACGCAGGCGGTCTTTCTTTTAAAAACTTTAGAGGGACGGGCGGCAATTATCCCAGGAAATCACCGCTGTGCTGCTAGGTCAAAAACAACTTGTAGCGGTAAAACGAAAGTTTGCGGAGGAAGAAAAAAGGCTTACCCGACATCAGACCCCGCCCACAGCTTGGATAACTTATTTCATTCAACTCATACTTTTTTCTCGAAGCTATGGCCAAATGCCCTGTTCATCCAACTACATGGGTTTTCTGGGAAAGGAACGGACGCACTTTTTGTAATTTCTGATGGGTCTACGCGAAAAGTATACAAAGATATCGGGATTGCAGGGAAGGTGAGAGACAGGATTAGGGAGTCTTTAGGCCAATCCAAATTGGCAACAAGCTGCCAAGACCTTAGGGACAACCGATATAAATATCGAAGAGTTTGCGGACGAACAAATATTCAGGGTAGACAACTTAATGGTAGCGCAGATATTTGCCATAAAAGCGTGAAGGCTTCTTCGGGCCGTTTTCTGCATATAGAACAACAATGGTCAGTGAGAAAGTCAGTCAAGGAATTTGGGTACGGCGCTTTAGATGATAAATATCAAAGAGCGCTTATCAAATCACTCAAGGCTGTTTCCCCCTGCATAAGCACCTGCGCGGATTAACCATCACATCGCTATAGCAAGTGACCGCTCTTTTCTTTTTTAACAGAAAGATAGAACTCGTTGTGGTCGTTGGACGGAAATGCGTGCTGCACCCGTTCAACTACTTCAATTCCAAAAGTTGTCAGGCCTTCTACCTTATCGGGATTGTTCGTCATCAAACGTACTTTTCCAAACCCGAGCTGCTTTAATATTCTTGCCGCTGGCAGAAATATCCTTTCGTCCGATTCAAAACCTAATCTTTCATTGGCCTCGACAGTATCAAAACCTTGATCCTGAAGAGCATAGGCTCTTAGCTTGTTTGTCAAACCGATGCCCCGCCCTTCCTGTCTAAGGTACAATAAAATTCCAGAACCCTCCTCAGCAATCTGTGCAATAGCGCCTCGAAGCTGTTGGCCACAATCACATTTCAGAGAACCTATTAAGTCGCCTGTAAAACATTCCGAGTGAATGCGAGCAAGCACCGGCCGGTCAGTCAGTGGTTCACCAATTACGATCGCGAGATGCTCTCTCCCGCCATCGGGCGAACGGAATGATAAAATTCGGGAATTTTCTGCATCCTCTAGGGGCACGCGGGCAGCTGTCACTTGGCGAAGGGTCCCTGCGGTATCCATTTCGTAAGAAATGACATCTGATGCATTTATTGTCGCAATACCGTCCCCGGCAAGGGCAGTATCCTGCCCCCCCTCATAATCGACAAGGATAACAGAGGGAAGCAGGCGAGCAATCTTTGCCAATTGAACTGCGGCCACACTTGCTGAGTTAACCGGATCCCGACTTGCAGTATAGGGTCCACCTAGAGGATTTGATAAATCATTGGTTGGATCAGCAATTGTTCGAGCAGTTGCCGCAGTACGCCATGACTTGTACGGAATCAATATAATTTCGTCAGTATATAGCCTTACTTTTAAAGTTCGTGCTCGATGGTGTGTAATTGCGATGGATGGCTCTGTGCCACTGAGTTCCGATAACCGGGCAATTGCTTGATCAGTACTCACCTCAGAAGCAAGCGCAATTATTGAATTACCCACATCATCACAGATTCTAACAGGACGGCCGCGACGAAATTCATGCGCTGCGCGATCTACTGCGAGCATTGCTGCAAGCGCTGCAGGATTACTATTTATATTTTCTATTGCTGTCATCGACACTCTAGGAATCAGGGTCGGGGTTATAATCAGATACACCCCAAGTAAAGAGTGTCTATTTAGCAGATATAGGAGAGTCAATTCAAACCCGAACCTTCATGCCATTTCTAGCAGGCCATCAAATATTGATGTAAGACCCTGAATTGGATGCCGAAAGCAGTTATTCGGCGAACAAATATTTAAATTTATTGGTGAAACATACAATATAAGATTTGGAAGTTGTCTGAGGTTCAAATACTACGATACAAGGAGATATTGAATGGTTGCCATAGCGGATCAAATTCGAGCGCGCCTCAGAAAACTTAAAAAATCGGCACGCCGAGCCTCGATTGACGGCGGCCTCACTCCAGATGCCATTCGTAATGTCCTCAGAAACAAATCTCGAAATCCCCGACGGGATACTCTTGCTGGAATCGCTCGCGGCCTCGAATGCAGGCTGGAGGACCTTTTAGAGTCGGGGTCTGTCGATGGCTCGACACGGAATGGACCGGCAAAAGGCATTCCCTTGGTAAGTTGGTCAGTATTAAGTCAATTAACGGAACCCAATACATTGTATTCCTCGGCCCAGGCCGAAGAATTTATTGTTACGCCCCCCAATTCTCGAAATCTTATAGCTCTAAGGATACAGGGTGACAGCATGGGTAAGATAGCGCCTGACGAAAGTATCATAATTGTCGACCTAAGTGATCGCCTCTTAGAACCAGGACGGTACTACGTCTTTAACCATCATGGTGATACGATTTTCAAACAATTCCAAGATGGGCCAGCTCGGCTAGAGGACGACAATACAAACAGTTGCGCAACCATATTTTACTCAGATGACATTAGAGTTATTGGGCGCGTCACCGAGGTCACTAGAAAGCTTTCTTAACTTAACAAAACAAAACGCCTTTATCTTAATTTTTAATTTTATTCTGAAATGAACTTAAAACTTCTATGCACCTTACTGTGCCGTCATATCGCGGCGAATGATTGCATAGCAAAGCCTAACACCTCTTCATCCAGGTCGGGAAAGGTTGCCGCAAATATCACTCTAAAATCGTCATAGTCTTGTTCATCCAATTTAACGCCAAGCTCGGTCAAATATAATCCCAAATTTGCTGTACAAATTGCTAGCCTCAATGAAGGCTCTAGCTCCGGATTCGGCTTTGATATCACAGTTGATGCAAGAGCTAATTGTTCAAGATGCTCACCCTCTATCTCCAGAGAGAGAATACTTTTTCGCAACACTTCACAATTTTCAGCACCAATTGGCGAAAAGTCGTCTTTAAGAGCTAACCGGACAGCTCGAATACCACAAATGATGTCTTTATTCCAACGTCTAGAAATATCTAATGCCCGATTTAACGCATTATTATCCATAATAGGATGACCATCGTGACCCAGCCACATGCTCAATAAAATAATATTCACATCAAGAATATGTCGATCCTGTAAACCTATGCATGCAGCTGAGACACCCTCACAGCCATAAACCTGAAGAGAAAAATCCCAAAAAGAGCATTCTTCAAAAACTAATGACATTTTATTTCAATTCTCCTCATGGGATAAATCTGTGTGATAAAGCTGATTATATGCCTGCCATCAAATGTAATAACTATTATATGACTATTTAACGGGGCTTCACACTATCGAGATGGAACAGAATATGAAAAAAGCACTAGATGGGAAAATTGCCATAATCACGGGTGGTGGGCGCGGTCTGGGCCGGGCGATTGCGCTTGGATATGCTGAGGCAGGCGCTAGCGGGATAGTTATTACTGCTGCGAGAAACCCTCACCAAATTGAAACAGTTTCCGAAGAGATAAATTCTATTGCAGGCCGGAAGATCGGTATCCCAGTTACGGCCGATGTAACCAACCTAGATGCCTGCCGAGACGTAGCTGAGACAACATTGAACTCCTTTGGGAACATCGATGTATTAGTCAATAACGCCGGTCTTGGTCAGGGAATGATGGCTGATCATCGTGTGAAATTTTATGAGGGAAACCCCAAAGGCTGGAAGGCAATTATAGATACTAATATCAACGGGCCGTTTTTTATGGCTCGCGCGGTAATTCAGCAAATGCTCAAACAAAGGTCGGGGCGCATCTTGAATGTTACAAAATCTCGTTCATCGATGTACCGACCCAACGAATCCCCATATGGCCCCTCCAAAGCGGCCCTCGAGGCGATGACCTTATGTTGGGGCCAAGACTTATTAGACAGCGGCGTAACAGTAAATAGTATAGCGCCGGGAGGCGCGGTTGAAACTGAATTTGTTCTACCCGCGGTGCGGGCCACAGCAAAACAAACCGGGAAATCCTATCTTCCAGCAGACGTAATAGTGCCACCAGCGGTTTGGCTTGCATCCGATAAAGCTGGGGAAATAACCGGTTGTAGATTTATTGGATCGAAATGGGATTGCAATTTACCAACTGATGAAGCGGCAGAGGCAAGCCGCGAACAGGCAATCTTTTTGCCGCCAGAGCGCGATGGCATACTAAAAAAAACATGGGAGCCAGGTAAAAGTTGAAAAAATACTTAAGCGGTATTCGCAGTTGCGGGGCGATGGGGTGCTGACAAATATTCCTCGGACTGCATTTCCTCTAAACGTGACGCGATACGCGTAAAAATGTCTGCCCCATCGCCAACTGGATATAAATTATCGGGTAAGGCTGCCGCTGAACAAACTAATTTAGTTTTTTGCTCATAAAGCGTCTCAATAAACGTTGAAAACCGCTTAGCAATATTTCGATCATTGGAGTTAAAGAAGGGGACTTCAGATACGATTACGGTCTGATATTGGCAAGCGATCGACCAATAATCAGCTGGGCCCAATGGCTTTTGGCACAATTCAGAAAACGGAAAATAAGCTACACCGCGTGACGCTTTCGGAACCGAAATTGTTCGTCCATTCACGATGACCGTATCAGGCGTGCCTTCTGCTCCATCGGTCAAACGCTGAAAAGCATCATCAAGCGCAGCCTGAGCCTTTACCCCGAGGGGTGCATGATACACACCAACAGTTTTTAGACGATCTCTACGATAATCTTTTTCACTCGAGAGCTCTATGATCTGCATCTTTTCTTTCAGCAAATCAATAAAGGGCAGGAACCGTTCACGTTGCAGTCCACCTGCGTAAAGGTCATCGGGCGCTGTATTAGATGTAGCGACAACCGTTACGCCAAACTCAAACATCGCTTCAAAAAGCCTTCGTAGTATCATGGCATCAACAACCGCCTCAACTTGGAATTCGTCAAAGCAGAGTAGTGAGCTTGTTCTTGCTATCTCATGGGCGAGGCGCGGTAAGGGCTCCACTAATTGTTTTCCGTTGCCCTCTTTCCGCCAATTGTGCAACTTCTTTTGTACCTCTTGCATGAAGGGATGAACATGTACTCGGCGCCGTTTTTCGACGGGGGTTGTTTCATAGAATAAGTCCATCAGCATCGACTTACCTCGGCCGGGCGGCCCATAAATATACAAGCCCCGGGGTCCGGATATAGCCTTAGAACCTTTCAATATAGACTTCAGGATAGCCCCTACCCCGGAGGAGACCTCTTCAGCAGAAATTAACTCTCCGTTCAATGAATGGAGAACCTCTGCTACGGCGTACTGATCAGGATCGGGATGAATTTCACCCTTTCCGATCCGTTCATTATAGATTTCAAGAATATCGTCAGAATTCATCTAATATTTACAACGCAATATTAATAGGACTTGTATGAAGACATATAGAAGAGAATGAAAATGGTTCAAAGAGAATGTTATGGAGTTACCACATCAGTCAAAGCGTCTGGCAACCAGCGCGAATCGTCCAGTATTCCCATGCACGGTCAATGGCAAGCTCACCAGTAATACGCTCACTGCATTGTTCTATCTCACCAGTCGTCATATAACGCGGATCGCCAAGTTGTAACGCCTGCATTTGCAGCTTGGCGTTAGCTTCCAAATAAATTGCAATCATTACTGCTTGTTTGATCGTATCACCACCGACGACACATCCATGACCACGCATCAAAGCAATTCGTCCACCCTGCATCCCATGAGCCAAATCTCGACCCTGATCCAAATTTAGGACAAGTAAGGTTGTGTCTCCAAATTTATCGGCAATATCCCAAACCGGGACTGGGCCAAGCATTGTGGACCCCATATGAAAAACTGGTCGAATTTCAGTTTTGGTCAAACCAAACGGAATGACAGCATGGGAATGATTATGAATTACCGCTTTGATATCAGGTCTAACTTCGTAAATCCCGCCATGAATATGACGTTCGGCATACATTGGTCGGTCCCGCTGATCGAGGGGCTCGCCGTCTAGCGTATATTCCATCAAGTCATCAACGGTAACAATCCCTGGGCTTCTTGAACACGCCATAATATACCTGTCAGGAAATTCAGGGTGGCGCACACTGGCATGGCCAAATGCATCGACAATTCCTTCATTAGCCAAAATTCTATTAGCAATGACGAGTTCTTTAAGAACCAACTCTGAAATCTCTAAACTCAAACCCTGCTCACATTTCTTATTTAAAAAAATTTTAAACTAGGAGGATATCAGATCCAACTGCATCGCCTAAATGCAAGACGATTTCAAGTCGAAAAAATGACTGCACCAGTGATTTACTCCTATCGATGATAAACTACTCATCCCTGACCAAAGCTAAGGAAGAGGTCGGGCACTCTCATTGAAAGTCTAAATATCACTACCCCTTAAGAGTACTCTCGAGGTAGGCGATCGTTTTTTTCCATGAATCCGTCGTCGCATCAGCACGAAAGCGTTCAGGTGCTACAAAATTTTGAAACGCGTGGCCGGCACCATCATAACCATGAAAAACATGTTCCACACCCAAACGCGACAACTCCTTAGAAATTTTTTCTCGGTCTTCTGGCGATGGGTTCTGATCGTCATTGCCAAAGAACCCCTGAACTGTGCCTTTAATACCCCCTAATAACTCAAATGGGGCTGGCCCATCTTCACTCCATGGCTTAAACATATTTCCAGGATAATAGGGAACACATGCTTTAAAAGCTTCGTTTGTCGAAGCGCCAAGCAAAGCCATTCGGCCACCCATACAATGGCCAAGAATTCCAAGATTCTTCATATCGACATCCCCTCGAGCAGCGAGCCACTCGACCGTTGCAGAAACGTCCTTGATAATTTCGGGGTCTTTCGGAAATGGGTTTTCCTGCGGTGGCTCAAGCAATGGTGGCCAATGATAAAGGTCCATCGAGGCGGCAACATATCCCGCCTCGGCTAAATCGTCACAAACCTTCAACGTAAAGTCGTCAAAGCCTCCACGATGATACATAACGACAATGGCCGGATGAGGGCCACTCCCAGCTGGTACCGAACAGGCAATCCGCATTGGATTTCCGTCTACCTGTACTTCCGTATATTCAACCATCAAAATCTCCTAATTAACTGTACTTTTAGGCCAATTCTATATCCATGGACTTGATCAGAACGGTAATTTGCCATTGCCCTGGCGTCAACGCGCGGACAACTTAAATATTGATCCATTGCCCTCAATAGGATGCCCGATTAATATCCGCGCGTTATGAATTACAGGAGTACAAATGCCTAAAAAAAATACCGAGCCCTCTTGGCTAAAGCCTGCGGTGGATTATGTTCCGTTAGCAGTGTTTTTTTGTGCTTATCTTTATGCACCAAAAACTAATGACGGCAGCTCCCTTCTAACCGCCACCGCCGCGTTGATGGTTGCAACCGCCATTGCCTTGGTTGTTTCACTAATAGTTGCACGGCGTGTGCCGATGATGCCCCTTATTACCGCTGTTATAGTAGGCATCTTTGGAGGTCTCACTCTATGGCTAC
>PBOV01000105.1 GCA_002724505.1 Rhodospirillaceae bacterium
AAAGAAAACCCCGCTCTCGCGGGGTTTTTTTTAAATCTTTCTGTTCTCTTAAACTATACGCGATGGAGGTTTTAAGAATTAAAACTTTAGCATAATTCGTGTTTCAAGCTTTTAACTTCGTTTAATTCCTTTAGTTTACGGCACTTAATGAAATAAAGTATGATTATCACAGATCCTTTGGGGGTATGTCCTGATCTAAGGAGGAACTTGATAATGGCGACGCAACTTAGCCAGACGAACAATATTATCGTAACGCCGATACATCCCGTAATTGGCGCCGAAGTGACCGGCGTTGATCTTAGCCAGGCACTAGATGCTACGACTGTGGAAGAAATTCGAAGCGCGTGGCACGATCATGGGGTTCTACTGTTTCGTGGGCAAGATATCACGGGTGATGAGCAGTTACGTTTTGCTTCAAATTTTGGTCCCATCGCTGAGAGGCATAAGCCGAAAGCGGGCGCAAATGTTACCCAGGTAGGTGAGGCGCCTGACTGGNTTAACTTGATGATGGTNACCGACAAGAAGGATGATCANGGNAAGCCAGTTGGTGGGCTTGGACATGGTGAGATGTGGTTCCATTCAGATAAATGTTATCACGAGAGNCCGCATCGTGCCTCTTTCCTTTATGGCATAGAGATACCTACCGAAGGTGGCCATACAAAATTTTCAAGTNTATACGGTGCCTATAATAAAGTTCGGCCAGAGTTGAAAGAAAAGCTAGCTGACGCTCGAGTTATGCAAGGTTACGATTATCGGAATGTTGAACGCCTCGACCTAGATATCGATCTTGAGAATATTTTTCACTTTAGCCAGCCACTGTTTGTCACNAATCCAGGTTCAAAACGTAAAGCTCTTTACGTCTCCAGGCTAAATACTATGTGGATTGAAGGTATGGAANGGAAAGAGAGTNAAGAAATTCTTGCAGAGTTATTTGATCTAACAGAATCTTCAGAAAATTATTACGAACATNTTTGGCNGNCTGGAGATTTGATGATGTGGGATAATCTTGCATGTTTGCATGCCCGTACCGACTGGCCCGAGAACCAGACGAGGATGCTGCGTCGCTGCACGACCCTTGGAGAGCGTTTAGAATAAGCCACCTTAGANATTTCGATTANGGTAGTTATTATCTTTGAATAAGCGCTGGCGGCATNTCTAACGCGCTGTTTCCCTTTTGGCGTTAGGAAAAAATAGTTGTTGGTCGAATTTCATGAACTTCCCAATTGCGCTTTGTCCTTTGGCTGACATTAACCAGTCGATGAATTNCTGNCCGGCNTGTGCTTTAACATTTGGACACCTCTCAGGGTTNACTAGGATTACACCATACTGGTTGAAAAGGGCTTTTTTCCCCTCAATGTAGATTCTAAAATCGAATTTATTTTTGAAGGCAACCCATGTCGCCCGATCAGTTAGTGTATAGCTACCCATGCCAATCGAGGCATTTAGGGTCGTTCCCATACCAGCACCAATTTCGCGATACCAAGAACCAGAAGCGTTTTTTGGATTAATTCCTGCTGATCTCCAAAGTAATTTTTCTCTTTTATGTGTGCCAGAGTTGTCACCGCGCGANGCAAAAAGGGATTTCGTTTTTGATATTTTTTTTAANGNAAGAGAAATACTCTCNGTACCCGATATTTTTGCAGGATCCGATGCNGGNCCGACAATGACAAAGTCGTTATACATGAGATTAAAACGTCTGATACCGTAACCTNGAGAAACAAATACTTCTTCATCGCCTTTTGCATGNACTAGAAGAACGTCACTATCACAATTTTGGGCATTCTTAATCGCTTGTCCTGTTCCGACAGCGACAACGTGTACTTTGATACCCGTATTTTTTGTAAATAGTGGAAGAATATAGTCATAGAACCCAGAATTTTTGGTTGAAGTGGTTGATTGGAGGTTGATTGATACTCCAAACACGTTNCTTGCAAGAAAAAGAGAACACAAAACGAANNATAATAAAAAGGTGATTTTTGTAACCATTTCTATAGCAGAATTCTGCCTTCCAAATATGCTTGGGCGGAGGAAGTTAAGGGTTGCTTAAAAAAAGAATTAGCAGGTGAGTGTTCTTTAAGGTTCCCACGATGTAAAAAGACTACCTCATCCGCTAGNCGTTTCGCCTGTCCTATGTCATGGGTTACAAAAATAACTCGGGTTCCATTCTGGTGAGCGCTTAAGACTATCCGTTCGATAGAAAATNCGNNGGCAGGGTCGAGGCTTGCCGTTGGTTCGTCAAGGAACAGAATTTNTGGATTCGTCGCAAGTGCGCGGGCCAACGCAAGGCGCTGTTGTTCNCCTATGGAAAGNGAACGCGCGGGCTGCTGAGAAAAATTAAGAAGTCCTACNTTCTCGAGAATTTCATCGCGACGTTCTTTTTNGTGACTACCATTTAGTACAAAATCAATATTTGCTGCAACGGAGCGTCGCAGGAGTACAGGGCGTTGAAATACCATCGCTTGTCTCTTCCGGATTGAGTCTGACGGGGGTATCCCGTTCCATCGAATTTCTCCCNGTCGTAGGTGAAATCAATCCATGCAATAAACGAAGTAGTAAACTTTTTCCTGCACCATTTGGACCCATGATAACGGTAAGCTTACCGGTGACTAACGTCATTTCAATCTGATTAATGTAAGGGACACCGTTATACTCAAGGCTCAATCTACTGATTTTTAGGGGCAGCAAAACAGAATTATCGTTAAACGATCCGTTTACGAATAAATCCTTTTTCTTCGGCGGGACTTTAAACATTAGTATACCGTCCAGCTGTCAACCGCAGCGACATTACCGACGCATTTACAGCCAATGCAATGGCTAAGAGTACAAGTCCAAGGGCTAGAGCTAAAGGTAGATCTCCTTTTGAGGTTTCAAGTGCTATGGCTGTGGTCATCACCCGCGTTAGATGATCAATATTTCCACCGACAATCATCACCGCGCCTACCTCAGCAATTGCACGTCCAAATCCCGCAAGAGCAACCGTTATTAGTGAAAAACGACCGTCCCAGATTAGAGTCCGGACAGCCTTCGGTCTTGGGATTGAGAGTGAATGAAATTGTTCTGAATACTCGGTGTTTAGGTCTTCAATAATTTGACGAGAGAGGGCAGCGACAATTGGTAGGATTAGAATTACCTGGGCTATGATCATTGCAGTAGGCGTGTAAAGTAGACCGAACGACCCCATTGGACCGGCTCTAGAAAGTTGTAAATAGACTATTAACCCGACAACAACGGGAGGAAGCCCCATCAAGGCATTTAGGAGGACCAAAACTAGACTTCTTCCGTAAAAACGGAGGGTGGCTAGAACGGCACCAAGCGGTACGCCTATAATGATGGCGAAGGCTACAGCTGTCAGGCTGACGCGAAGCGATAGCACGATAATTTCTATTAGGTCTTTATCGCCAGAGAATATTAACTCGAACGCTAATAAAAAGGCGTCTAAAAAATCTTGCATTTGATGTTTATTCACTCAATTCGCAAATATTTCCAGCCAATAATCAAGAAAATAACGAATTCATAGTAATTTTATAAGGTAACGTTTATCTTCTCTGGGGGCGATGGCTCCGCTACACTTTCGGTACTAAAAAATATAAAGGGTTGTCCAATGGGTTTTGTAAAAGGACCATCAGAGCTAGCTGAAGAAGAAGAATTTAAGCGGATGCGGGAGCTTGGTGATTTTATGATTTATCGGTCCGCAATCAATAAATTGGCGGATGGGGAATGGTCGAGTGAAGAGACGAAGTTCAGTCTTGGTCCACTAAAACCTTCACTAATGGGGGAAGATCACCGCCTACCTAAAATGCCAGATAAACCTACGCTTACTGATTTCTTTAAGCTGCGTTTTGGTCCATCAAAACAACATCTACTCCAAAGCGCTGCCTTGGCTCAAAAGAATGGCCTCCCCGATAAAATGGTTTTGGCCTGTCTCTTACACGATGTTTCGGTTATTGCATTCTTTCGACCGGATCACGGGTATTGGGGTGCACAAATGCTGGAACCTTATGTTGATGAGGAGATATCTTGGGCGATCCGAATGCATCAGGCATTACGTTTCTTCCCGGATGATTCAGTTGGTTATGAATATCCTATTGCCTATGCGAAAAGGTTCGGTGCGGACTATAAAGTAGAGCCATATATTCAGCGTGACTATGAGTATGCTCGAAACCATAAATGGTATATGTCAGCCAGGCAGATTTGCCTCAACGATCTTTATGCGTTTGATCCAGACACATTAGTCTCAATTGATCAATTCGAGGATGTCATTGGGCGGCATTTTAAGAATCCGGAAGAGGGGCTGGGTAACGACAATACGCCAGCATCACATATGTGGCGTACCCTCAGACGACCGGCGAATGCACTTTAGTTGATGAGAAGAATTTTTATAACACCCTGATCAATTATCCTATTTAATGTCGAGCTGATAGTCTATGTTAAGCTGGAGCTTAAGGAGTGGATGCGCATAATTTAGATACTTAAATGATGATATAAATTCTTAGTTAATTGAGACGTACCAGCCGCCATTGACATGCAGAGTTTGCCCTGTGGTATATCGTGAATTCGGACCGCATAGAAATCTTACTGTTTCAGAAAATTCCTCTGGGGTTCCTTCGCGGCCAACTGGAATTGGCTTTGTTTGAAAATGCGGTGATGGTGATGTGGCCCCAGGCTTTTGGATTCTGCCGGGTGCGACACAATTTACTGTAATTTTTCGATCCGCTAGTTCAACGGCAAGGGCACCCGTTAGTCCGGCGAGCCCCATCTTTGCGGCGACATCGACGGAACGGTTAGGGTTTCCCGTATGAGCTGATGATGCTCCAATATTTATAATTACACCACAACCATTCTCCGACAGGTATGGCACCGCTGCCTTGATGCACAAAAAGGCGCTATCAAGTTTGGTAGCCATATAATGGCGCCATTCTTTGTAGGAAATATCAGTAATAGCGCCACTTGATGCTGGACCGACGTTATTTATTAAAATATCCAGCCTACCGAATTTGTTAACCGCTGCATCAATTAAATTTTTGACCTGTTCTTCTTTTGTAACGTCTGCGAGGCAAATGATAGCTTTACCGCCGAAGGCTTCTATCTCGCTTACAACCTGCGAGGCGATATCCCCGGACGTTCGGCCATTAATTACAACCCTTGCACCTGCTTTTGCTAAAGCTATCGCAATATTTCTTCCGATATTACCCGTGCTACCGGTGATTATAGCAACCATCCCCTCGAGTTCTTTTTTTACCGACATAACTGTTCCCTAATTTGCTTCATTGTTTAAAATAATTTAATACCTAATTCCGGCTTTCTAATGCCCCCATGTCTCATTGGTCCTTTTTATAAAATTGCCGGTATGAAATTATAGTGCACTCTCATATCGATCTTAATATTTAAGGGCAGAGACAAAATTGTTTATAAAACTGACGAGTTTCTGGCGTAAATTTATCGACGAAATTGTGTGATGCAGAATATTCATAAGAGGCATTGGGCCTATGTCTTTAGTTTGGTAGGGCCGTTAGCTTATTTCTCTGTTTATGCGCTGTGGTTTCCGCTTTTGCTAATTATTCTTTGTAATTTTTCGCGTCTTATTAACAATTTTCGCACTGATGGCTTCCGATCGCTAGGGATTCACGCTCCATATTTCTTTCTCCCGCTGTTGGGTATTATTTCAGCAAGCTGGGCTATAGTGCCATCCGATGCAATTTCTACAGCATTAAAGTTTAGTTGCTATTTTATTATATCAATATTAGTTGGCCTCATTTTACGACGTATAACGGATGAAGAGAAAAGAAAAATTTATCTTAGCGCAGCAATTGGGCTGCTCGTAACGTTTCCCGTCTGCTTGCTTGATATTTCATTGGCGGGGAGCATCTCTACCCCCTTTAAGTCATCTGTTTACGGCGTTGAATATTATTATAACCGAGGTGCAGCAATTACAGCCTGCCTTCTGTTTCCTTTAGCTATAGGGCTTTATCGTTTTAAAAATAAATTGTTAGTTTCGGTTTTTATCTTGTTATGCTTGGGGATGATTTTTGGGCTTTATATGGAGGCGGCAAAGTTAGCCGTAATTATTGGCGCAATTATTTTCATTATAGTAAAATGGCAACCAAAGCTGTTTTGGCCAGTTGTCGTAATACCGCTTCTCATCACGTTTGTATTTCCATTTTTGTTTTTGACGCCATTTTCGGAAACCCAACAGTGTCAGCTTAATAATTTGAAGGCTTCGGCTATGCACCGAGTGATTATTTATCAGTTTGGCGCAAAAAACGTTATGAAGAAGCCTTTGCTTGGATGGGGAATGGACGCGTCGCGTTCTATTCCTGCTGGAACAGATCAAACCAATAAATTTAAGTGTAAAGATGCTGATGGGTTTATAACTGAAAGAAATTTCAGCAGTAATTTGCCTCTGCATCCGCATAATGCAGGGATCCAAATATGGCTAGAACTAGGGCTTTTTGGAAGCGTATTATTAATTTTTTCTGTTTTACTCTTAATCAAACGCTTCAAAGAAGACCTTAGCTCCGATAAGGAGCTAGCTGCGCTGGCAGCAACATTCTGCTGTGCTTATACAATTTATAGTATCAGCTTTGGTTTATGGCAAAGCTGGTTAATGTTTTCAATGATCCTAACTGGTGGGCTGGTCTTGACCTTACATACGAGAGAAGGCCGAAATCTAAGAACGAATAATATTTAAACCATCTCGTATCTAAAAAATTTTATTTTTGAAATATTTGTGTTTATTTTTGGATCAGGGCAAACGAACTTCGGTCTAATTTAAAATCAGTTTGCCCTGCACCTAAAAATTAAAATTTAGCTTTTAGAAGCTTAGTATAGACGTCAAAGGCCCCCTTGATATCTGCCTTGGGTAAAGTCATTACACTATCAACAACCTTGGTTAAATCTTTGGCGTTCATAGGGTTTAAGCGAGATTTCCGCTTTTTGATGTCAGCTATAAAGGAGGGATCAGTCATTGTCTTATCAAAACCTTTTCTCCACGCGGCAACCAAATGATTAGGCATGCCCGGAGGGCCCGCCATAGAGCGGCCAATCTCGCTGCCTGCCCCAATCACGGCTAGAAATGTTTTTTCTGCTTTGGTGCGTCCAAATTCGACTACCGAAGGTGTGTTAGGTAGATAAGGTTTTCGATTAGATGCCATCTGAAAAATTGGTTTGAATTTGCCACTTTTTATATCGTCGGCATGCCGGACATTTAAGGTGGTCCAACTAGTAGCTGACGCGTCTAACTCCCCACGCTCAACGGCCAAAAATGATGTCTTTGTGCCTCGGTAGCCACTTATAATTTTGAACTTTGTTCCAGCAAACATATTCATCGCTGCGACACCGATATAGGTGTAATTGCGGCGTCCAACTGAACCATATGTGTATTGTTTTTTCTTTGCGTCTTTCCAGCTTTTAAAGCCAGACCTTTTGTGGGCCATCGCAACGATATTAGCATCTGCAAAGCGACCAATATATTTATAGTTCTTTGCGTTAAAGCGAACTTTTGGATTGAAGAGGGTTTCCTGAACCACACTGATTTGGACTATTGATACCAGGCTACCGTCTTGGGCTCCGGCATTTGTTGTATAATTCATGGCCTTGTTACCCCCACTGCCTGGCATGGATTGGACCACTACAGTCGGACTACCCGCAATGTGACGATTTACATGGCGAGAGAGGAGTTGCGCATAGAGACCATAGGCACCACCCATACTGCCGCCGATTACAATTTTAACAGTTTTCCCTTTATAAAAATCAGCTACCTTGTCGGCATTTGCCCCAAAAGGTAAAAATGTAGAAAAAATTAATACGAGGCCGATTACCTTACCTTTCATAGCTAAATCTCCCTAGTTTTTATTACAGATTATAAAAACCCTAAAATATTCATGGAAAATGGTCAAATGATTGGTTTGTATTACTTTTCGAAAGTCCAACTATTTGATAGTTTTGTCTAAATTTTGGAGCCGAACATGCCGAGAGTCCTCAATAATGCTCAGCTAAAGGCATATGAGCAGGACGGATTTGTTTCTCCGTTTGATTGCATTTCGTCAGAGCAAGCCGCTAAATTCCTTCGGATTATTGAGGATTATGAAAAACTCCACGACGAAGATGTTAGCGTAAATATTCGTGTCCGGGCTGTGCTGGCCTTTAAGTGGATGATAGATCT
>PBOV01000106.1 GCA_002724505.1 Rhodospirillaceae bacterium
TAGTTGGTGCGAGAAAAACGATGCCTATACTTCAAAACGTTCTTCTCGAGGCCGGAGAAGACCATGTTTCCTTAACAACCACAAATCTGGATCTTGGAGCAAGATGCTCCGTCAGGGCCAATGTTTCTGAGCCAGGATCGGTAACTTTGCCCGTTAGAGAGCTAGGCAACATCATTCGTCAACTAGCAGACATGGAGGTCAGTGTATCAACAGGATCCGAACCAAAGGCAAAGATAACGACGAGGGGGTCCATTTTTAATTTGATGGGGATGGACAGCAAAGAGTTCCCCCCCCTACCAACGCTTGAAGGCCAAAAGGATCTCAAGTTGTCACGGCAGGAATTGAAGCAAATGCTGAAAAATGTTTCCTATGCCCAATCAGTAAATGAGGAAAGATACATGCTCAAGGGTGTATACTTCTCTCTTGCCGAAGAAGAGCTATCGCTCGTGGCGACAGATGGTCGTAGGCTGGCCTTAACAACAAAAGCCCACAAAGGTGAAGACAATGCTGTGGGCGAGTTTATTCTGCCTGCATCATCGGTCGCGGAATTAATGAAGATGCCCGACCTGGGGGAACTAGTAAGAATATCATTTACCGACCGTCAAGTTGCATTCGAAGTCGATGTTGAAGATAACTCTTCTGAAGAAGTGGATGAGCAAAATGGTTTTGTTGGATCGGTTTACATGGTGTCAAAGGTTGTTGAGGGAAAGTACCCGAATTACAAACAGGTCATACCCAAGGATAGTTTCAACACAAGTGAGGTAGAGCGAGAGTTGCTCCAGGAGTGCGTTACGAGAGCAGCGCTCGTCTCCGACGAAAGGGTCACTTTCCGCATAAAAAAAGACAAAATGGAAATCACGGCACAAAGCACATTGGGCGATGCCTGTGAGTCGATGAATGTTTCCTATGAAGGAGATGACGCCACGGTTTCCTTTAACCCACGGTTTCTGCTAGACCCGCTAAAGGCTCTATCCATGGACAAATTATCCTTTGAGTTCCGCGATGACATGAGTCCGGGCGTATTTAGGACAAACGAAAAAGATAAGGGAGACCTTAGCTTCCTTTGCGTTGTCATGCCCATACGAACAGACTGACCAACAAACCCGAAAAACTATATCGGTCATTTATCTAAACAAGAAAAGCCAAATCAAAGCAACCTATCCTCCAAGATAGTGCATTTCGGCTTTTTGGGTTTGCTGCGCCAATTGCTTTCTTTGCATTGAATACTGATCGTTTCTGTCCGACCAGACTTTTTGAAATAACTTCTTTAGATCTGAACGACTAGACCCACCCCTAATGTGACTCTTGAGATCAATGCCATCCCTTCCGAAAAGACATGTGAATAATTTACCTTCAGCAGTAAGTCTTGCCCTCGTGCAATTGGAGCAAAATGGTTCAGATATCGAACTTATTATTCCAATGGTTAGCTTTTTATTTGTAGATTGATAAACTTTTGCAACATCACTCTTGCCCCTATTTCCTATTGGGATAAAAGAAAAATCAGCACTTAGTTTTTGAAGTATATCTTTTTTGGAAAAAACATCTTTTAGATCCCAAGAGTTTTTGCTTCCAACATCCATAAATTCAATAAAACGAGTTTCAACACCCAGCTTACAACCAAGATGAGCAATAGGTAAAACTTGGCACCCGTTTATATTTTTTCGAACAACCATGTTTATCTTGGTTAACAAACCTGCTTCAATTGCAGTTTCAATTCCTTGGATGATTTTTTTAGGAGATGAAAAATTGCCGTTCATTTTAAAAAAAATATCTTTATCTAGGGCATCGAGGCTAACGGTTATGCGATGCAAGCCAGAATCTTTGAGCCGCTGTGCTTGATTGCCCAGCAAGTCACCATTCGTTGTAAGAGCTAAATCACCGATCCCTTCAATTTTTGAGAGCTTTTCTATGAGACGACTCAAATCTTTTCTAAGAAGTGGCTCCCCGCCGGTCAGCCTAATTTTTGTTACCCCAAGTTCAGCAAATGCCTTAGCTACGAGCTCTATTTCCTCAAAGGATAAAATTTCTTTTCTCGGCATAAACTTAAAATTGCCAGGAAACTTTTCGATTGGCATACAGTAATTACACCTAAAATTACATCTATCTGTAACAGATATTCGCAAATCCTTTACCACCCTGCCAAGCTTGTCCGTGATGTTCATGTAACCCTTTGCCTTGCGACCCCTTCTATATTTTAAGCATGAATGATTTTATTTCTGTAGATAAGGCAATCGAGCTGATTTTGGAAATACCGGCAAATGTTGTAGAAACCAACATAAACATTTCAAAATCAATGGGTCGGGTTTTAAGTCAACCTATTATGGCAGATCGAAATCTGCCTCCGTATGATAGGGTGATGATGGATGGGTTTGCGATCCATAGCGAATCCTGGTGCTCCAAGGTTTCCCGATATAGGCTTGTCGGTGAGCAAGCCGCCGGAAGCAGTGGTGCCAAAATTCATAATCCAGACGAATGCATAGAGGTTTCAACTGGAGCCCGCCTACCATGTGGTGCCAATGTTGTTTTACCCATCGAGTGGTCAAGGCGGGAAGGCGAGCAGGTGGTATTTAAGTTGCCCGACGATGAAATTGTTCGACCTTGGCTTTATGTTCATCAAGAAGCCTCTGATTACCCCGCGGGCAGTAGTTTGGTTAGTGCCGGAACAGTGGTTGGACCACCCGAGGTGGCTATATCTGCGTCTTGTGGATATACTGACTTGTCGGTTTATCAAGTCCCGAAGGTTTGCATTGTTGGTACCGGTGCAGAGTTGGTCGACCTGGATCAGGTCCCCTTGCCCTATCAAATAAGAAAATCGAATATCTATGCCTTGGCCGCGGTCTGTCAAACCATTGGTGCGTGTGAACTTAAAACCGAATCTGTCAACGATGATGCGCAGATTCTAAGGGAAATTATCCTGAGGGAAGAAAAACATTCCGACATATTAGTTTTTACCGGCGGTGTATCTGTCGGGCGTCACGATCATTTGCCGCGCGTCCTCGTGGAATGTGGTTACGAAAAGGTTTTTCATGGCGTTAGCCAATCCCCCGGAAAACCAATGTGGTTTGGTAAAAAAACCAATGGCTCGATAGCTTTTGGTCTGCCCGGTAATCCAATATCTGCTTTAGTTTGCTTCGTTCGATTCGTTGAACCCCTCATTCTGCACCTGCAGGGTCGCCCTCGATCCATTCAGCCAATCGTGGAAATAGATCAAAAAATAGAATTTGAACCTCCCTTAACTCGCTTCTTACCTGTACGATTGAAAGAATCAGCTCAATCTTTCCCCATTGCAACTCCTTGCCCACCAAACAATTCAGGTGACTTGGCTGCCCTAGGCGGAACGGATGGCTTTGTTGAGCTCGACGCGGAAGCGAAAACCTTCAACAGGGGCTTTAGGGCAGAATTTTTTAGGTGGCACCCTTAGTTCGCTTTTGGCAACACCATCCTCTAGGCCAAAATTTGGTCGAATAATTCCTTGGAATCCCGAGAGCAAGGCGTCCCCATTTCTTTTCCCAAGGGATATTTAAAGGTCTTGCCCTGAAAGTTCTTCAAGTGGATTTCATCGTCAGTTACTTTGGTTACGAACTCTGGGTTTATCGGAACTTTTCCGCCCCCCCCTGGGGCATCAATGACTAGTTGGGGTATGGCATACCCGGAAGTGTGCCCGCGTAACCCGCGAATGATCTCGACTCCTTTGGATATGGTCGAGCGAAGGTGGCTGCTTCCCGTAATAAGGTCACATTGATAGAGATAATACGGGCGAACCCTCATCATGAGGAGTCGATGAACCAAGCTTTTCATGGTCTCCAGATCATCGTTGATTCCCCTAAGGAGCACAGATTGATTGCCGAGCGGAACCCCCGCCAGAGCCAGTTTATCGCAAGCCTGCTTAAGTTCGAGCGTGCATTCTTTTGGATGGTTGACATGAATGCTCAACCAAACTGGACCGTGGCGTGCAAAAATATTGGCAAGATCATCCGTGATTCGTTGGGGCAAGAAAACAGGAATCCTGGATCCAATGCGGATAAATTCGAGGTGAGGAATTTTTTTCAAGCGCTGCAAGAGATAATCTAGCTTGCGATCCGAGAGCAGCAGGGGATCCCCTCCGCTCAACAGAACATCCCGAACGGATTGGTTTTCTTCTATATAGGTTAGGCCCTGTTCCAACTCGGGATGAAAGTTGTAATCCTGCGCGTTTGACACCATTCTGCTTCTCGTGCAATACCTGCAGTAGGCTGCGCATCGGTCTGTAATTAGAAACAATACCCTGTCGGGGTACCGATGAACAATTCCGGGAACAGGCGAATGGGCATCCTCTCCAACGGGATCCAGCAACTCCTCGTTACCCACCAGCTTTTCTTCTTTGGAGGGAATGACTTGACGCCGAATCGGACAACTCGAGTCACGAAAATCTATCAAATTGAAAAAATGGGGCGTGATAGCCATAGACAATTTCTTGTCGGCGAACTGGCAGCCCTCCTTTTCACTCTCCGACAAATCAAGGTATTCCTCCAATTGAGAAAGCGTTGAAACTTTGTTGCGCAACTGCCAGGACCAGCTGCTCCAGTCGACTTCTGGGGTTGCCGAACACAGGCCTTGCCCTGAATGCCAATTATCAATGCTGTCTTCTGGGTACATAATATACTTCTTTTATAATTAGCATTCTCTCTTCCGAGGTCAACAGTCCGTTGAGTACTTGGTGAAACCTGCTATTTGAGGAAGCATCAGATGAATAACCTTGATGAGATTTACGGAAGGCAACATTTTCTTGTGTAACAGCAAAGCAAAACTTCGTTTAATTGAGTCATGTCGATCAATCGCATAATGCTGTATGTGCTATTACTGCTCATGGCAGCTCCTTTGCACTCTTCGCTGCATTCGCTGGAAAAGGGAGATCAAATGCCCCATTTTAGGCTTAAGGGAATTGATGGAAAGTTTTACAATTCACAAAATTTCCCCTCACGACTTCTTGCGGTGGTCTTCATTTCCAATCATTGTCCAGTTTCTCAGAATTTTCAGGAAGAGCTGCTGGCGCTGGTTGAGGATTATGAGGCGAGGGGGTTTGGTTTGATCGCCATTTCCCCCAACGACCCCCAGGCAATACCCCCGGACGAACTTGCATTTTCGGATTTGGGCGACTCGCTTGCTGAGATGAAGATTAGGGCAAAAGATTTTAAATATACATTTCCATATCTCTATGATGGTTCCACTCAGGACACCTCTAGGGCATTTGGTGTGCGAGTTACTCCGCACGCTTACCTTTTCGACGCAAAACGATCGTTGAGATATTCAGGTAGAATAGGCGACCCAAAGAATCCATCAAATAGCAACAGACAAGAATTGAGGCAAGCCATAGAAGCCTTGATTGGCGGTAATTCACCCAAAGTCGAACAAAGCCCAGTTTTTGGAAGTTCGATTAAATGGAAAAAGAACAGATATTTAGTCCAGAAAATGAACGAACGATTCTCCAGGGAAACAATAGTGCTCAAAAATGCTGACAAAAGAACCTATGAATTTATTAGGAAAAATGTGTCATTAAGACCAAAGGTCATTTATGTTTGGAGTTCTAAAGATACAAATTACAGAGAAGACCTGCTGAAAATATCTGCAATGCACAAAATCTACCGGAAAAGAGGCCTCGAGTTGATTACTTCATGCATTGATGGTGTTGATGAACACGAAAACATTTACGACATCCTAAAGAACACCCTTTGTTCATCTCAAAATTACATAAGCGCCGGCGCCGAGATTTCTCCTTTGGCAGATTTGCGGGGCGAATCGGGCGACAGAATTACACCCTATCTTGCCATTTTGGACCACAAGGGATTACCTGTTTATCGCTCTCGAGGCGGAATCAATGAATTGGTGATAAAAAAAGAAGTGTTAAAAACATTAAATCGAAAATAATTAAAATTCTATTTTAAAGTTACAAGTTAGGTTATGACAAAAGATAAAATCATTAATGTCTTGGTAGTTGGTGCTGGTCATATGGGAACATCTCACGCGCGAGCCTATCATGCTTTACCCAATGTTCAAATATGCGGCGTGGTTACTCGCTCTATTGATTCTGCGGCAAGCTTATTGACTGAATTGGGCCCGCTCCCCCATTTCACGAACCTTACCACTGCATTGGCCGAAACAAAGCCTGATGCCGCTTGTATCAGCTCTTATACTGAAACTCACCACCCTTTCTCAATAAAGGCACTTGAGGCAGGTTGCCATGTTTTTGTAGAGAAGCCTCTGGCCGAGAATGTCCAAAATGCTCGGCACATAGCAGAAACAGCCCAAAAGTTAAATCTCAAGGTTGTGGTTGGCTACATTCTTCGACACCATCCGTCATGGATAAGATTTATTGAGATTACACGATCGATGGGATCTCCATTGGTGATGCGCATGAATCTCAATCAACAAAGCAAGGGCTCGAACTGGGAGACGCACAAAAATTTGCTGAAAAGCACATCTCCGATAGTCGACTGCGGAGTCCATTATGTTGATGTCATGTGTCAGATGACTCGATGTAAGCCGATTCGCGTTCACGCGGTGGGCTCGAGGCTAAGTGACGAAATTGCCCGGGATATGTATAATTACGGAGTCCTCAACATCCAGTTTGAGGATGGATCCTCTGGTTGGTATGAAGCCGGATGGGGTCCAATGATCAGCGAAACAGCTTTTTTCGTTAAAGATGCCATTGGCCCCAAGGGCTGTGTTAGCATTGTGGCAAACGAACAGCAAGACGGTAATAGTGACGATGTGGATTCGCACTGCAAAACCAACTTGCTTCGAGTGCACCACGCTGATCTTAATGATGCTGGAGAATTTACCCGAGAAGATGAGCTGATCAGCACAGAAGACGAGCCCGATCATGACGAGCTTTGCTTGAGGGAGCAAAAGTTTTTTGTTGATAGCATTCGAGAGGACACTGATTTAACGGATCATCTAACCGATGCCGTTAATAGTCTGGCCATCGTTTTGGCTGCCGATCAATCATATCGTGAGGGACGGGCAATCGGCCTGTAGCTTTGGTGTGATTGTTTTCAAAAATGAACACATAAAATTGTACCACAAGAACACTTAATTTGACCCCACTTAATTGGAACACTTTATAAATAAATTACACAATGTTTTACCCGCTGAAAGAATCTTGTCACGGGAAGAACATTTGGTTTCTTACGAATCGGATGGTTTAACTGCATTCTCGCAACGACCCAGTGCCATTACCGTTCCGGAAACACCCGACGAAGTAGTGCAAATTGTCAGGCTTTGTCAAAATTATGAGATTCCATTTGTAGCAAGAGGAAGCGGGACGAGTCTTTCTGGGGGTTGCCTTCCCGTACGGGATGGAATTGTGATCACTCTCAACAGGCTTGATCGTATACTGGAAATCGATCCCAAGAATCGTTGCGCAAAAGTCGAGCCAGGAGTAATTAACCTAGAGGTTACTAAAGCCGCCAAGAAATACGGGCTTTATTTTGCTCCCGANCCCTCCAGCCAGCAAATATGCACAATTGGAGGTAATCTGGCCTTCAATTCCGGGGGGGCCCATTGCCTCAAGNACGGAATGACAACCAATCATGTATTAGGGNTCAAGGCAGTCTTGGCAAATGGAGAAGTTGTTGAGTTTGGCAGNACCTCGACNGAACGATTGGGNCCAGANTGGACCAGTTTGTTTGCNGGCTCAGAAGGTCTTTTTNGNATTGCNNTTGAAATTATTTTGAGACTACTNCCCGAAGTTTCAAGGCGACANACNCTTTTAGCCAGTTATAATTCCTTGGAATCCGCTGGAAATGCAGTCTCTGTTTTAGTTGCNTCNGGACTTTTGCCCGGGGCTATGGANATAATGGATAAACTTGCCATTCAAGCAGCAGAAGCAGCGGTTTCNGCAGGNTATCCCANGGGTGCTGAAGCGGTATTGATAGTGGAATTGGAGGGAACGCCCGAAGAGCTGGAATTCGAAAAAAATCTGTTAGGCGACTTGATAGAGTCCTCCTCACCTGCAGAGGTTCATGTTGCAAAAGATGATTCGGAACGAACCAAAATATGGAAAGGAAGAAAAAGCGCTTTTTCAGCGGTTGGCAGGCTAAGCCCCGATTTCATTGTGCAGGATGGTGTCGTTCCCAGGAGTCGCCTTGGTGAGGCACTTGCGATGATTAAGGAGGTCGGGCGAGAAAACAATGTTTCCATTGCCAATGTCTTTCATGCAGGAGACGGTAACTTACATCCCCTGATCATGTACGACGGTCGGAAGGAGGGCTCTTTAGCTAGAGCCGAAGAGGCTGCTGGAAAAATTCTTGAAGCATGCGTAGAGATGGGAGGCTCGATAACTGGAGAACATGGGGTTGGGGTGGAAAAAAAACAATATCTTGGCACGATGTTCAGCAAAGAAGACATCGACTTCATGAAAAAAATTCGAAGGGCTTTTGACCCGCATGAAATTGCCAATCCCGGCAAAATGTTTCCAGATGGAGAAGCGCCAGCCTTATCTCTCTACGGTCTTCACCCATTAGAAAAAAGCGGGACCATTTCTCGAGAGTGAGCTTCAAGCCTATATGTGTAGAAGGGGTTGTGCAGGCAGTTCGCGGTTCCTCTGGCCTGTATCCGAGCGGCGGTCGAACCAAAAATGCTTTAGTTTGCATGGAGGGATATGAATCTCTGGATCTGACCGACCTCTCTGGCGTTACCGACTATGACCCTGCCGAGTATGTGTTAACTGCAAAAGCCGGAACATTGGTTGAAGAGGCTCAGGAAATGCTCCTTGAAAAGGGACAATATTTTCCCTTTGACCCTCCTTTTTCGGAGGCAGGTTCGACTTTGGGCGGGATGGTGGCTTGCGGCTTAAACGGACCTGGGGCAATTCGATACGGAGGCTTGCGCGATTTTCTCATCGGCGTTTCTTTTGTTGATGGAGCTGGCAATTTTCTGAAGGGGGGCGGCAAGGTTGTTAAAAATGCAGCTGGATTTGACCTTCCGAAATTTCTGATCGGTAGCTTGGGTCGCTTTGCCGTCTTGGTTGAATTAAGCTTTAAGGTGTTTCCCCGACCTCGAGTCTTTCAATCGTTAAGAATTGAAAGCAAAAATTTGTCTTCTGGAATTGAAAAAATGTTAAAAATCGCTGGTACTGGTTGGGAGCCTGATGCCCTAGAGCTAATGTCCGACGGGACTATCATTCTTCGATTAGGTGGTACGAAAAAAGCCTTGACCGAAAGATTGAATAAAATCCTTGGCGAGCTTGGGGGTAATGGAGAGGTTCTGGATGAACATGCTGCCCGTGATTTTTGGCAAGAAGCAACTGCTTTCTCTTGGGCCTCCGACGACGAAATCCTGATCAAAGTCCCATTGCCGCCGCAAAGAATAATCGAAATAGATTCTCTTCTACATGTGTGTGCAAAACGCAGGTATGCAAACGCAGGCAACGTTGCATGGTTGGCTTGGCCGACAAGTGATCCGATTGTCGAGCTGGACGAGATGCTTGCAAAGGCAGATTTACCAGGTCTTGTCCTTCGAGGAAAAGCGGAAAAGGCAAACATTGGTAGTTGGCCAAAAGCATCAATTATGGAAGATGTGAAGAAGGCTTTTGATCCCGAAGGTAAATTTCCCCCTCTATCATGAGACACGGTGTTTGCCCTGATGCCCTAGGGCCCGCCGGGCATTTGATTGGAGACGCATTGCAGGCTTGCGTACATTGTGGCTTTTGTCTCCCAACCTGCCCAACCTACAAGCAATTGA
>PBOV01000015.1 GCA_002724505.1 Rhodospirillaceae bacterium
AGAGCTCAACAATCGTCTGCAGCGTATCCAAAATGAGCTGACGACCCTACAAAGCTATGTCTATCGCAGCAAGGGCCGGAGCGTCAGAAATAGCCCATCTGGATTGTCATCTACTTCATTCAACACAGCGATGGCCCGAATTTCTAGTCACATCACTCAGTTGGATATGGAAATTAGGCGTTTAACAGGTGCCAACGAAGTATTAAATCACAAAAATTCTGAGTTGCAGACGCGACTCGATCGAATCTCTACTGACTTGGAATTTAGGCTGAAAAAGCTCGAAGGTAATATCAAATCATCAACTCAGGCCGGTATCGAAAGTTCTGGAATCTCTGAGCTCTCTCCGAATACCAGTACAACTTCGCTACCTTTTTCTGCAGCCTTAAAAGGTTCGGACCGGGGGGTCCAACCTTTTGGTCCTAAAACCCCGCCTATGGACAATAAAAATAGAAACAAGATAAAGCCACAGGCTGACATTAGTGAGACCCCAGAGCAACAGTATAAGAGAGGGCATTTGCTAATAATCGAACAACAAGATTTTTCGGCCGCAGAGCGCGTATTAACTCAATTTATTAGTGATAACAGCTGGCACCGCCTGGCCCCTAACGCATATTACTGGCTTGGCCGCACCTATTTTGTAAGGAACAATTTTGAGCAGTCAGCAATCACCTTTGCCGAGGGATTTCAACGGTTTCCAAAAAGTAAGAAAGCCCCCGCGATATTGCTCAATCTCGGTAACTCGCTGTCTAAGCTTGGTAAGAACCGTGAGGCATGTACCACTTATTTCAAGCTACAAAGAAATTTCCGCATAATGGAAGATTCGGTAAGACGTAGATTGAACCGTGAACGTAAACGGTCTAAATGTCTTCGATAATTCTGCAAGAAATGTACTCTTAATTTCGAATGGCATCTGAACTTAAAACCTCGATTGGGGAAGTGGAGTTCTCAGCGCTGATGGAACCACTTGGACCCTTCGAGCCAAACCCCGAAATTGCAGTTGGGTTTTCCGGTGGGGTCGATAGCACTGCGTTGTTGCACCTCGCTACTCGTTGGACGAGGCGAAGAGGTGGAAAAATATTTGCACTGACTGTTGATCATGGGTTAAGGGCCGAATCTTTAGCTGAGGCAAAGCTCGTGCAAAGGCGCGTGAAAGCTTTAGGAGTTACCGGTTCAATTTTGCGATGGGAAGACCATAAGCCGGTTTCCGGAATTCAAAATGCTGCCCGGCAGGCGCGCTATGAGTTGCTGACACGATGGTGCCGTCGAATGGGCGTCTTGCATTTATTACTCGGTCATCATCAGGAAGACCAAGCAGAAACGCTATTGCACCGTCTTGGTCGACAGACTGGTGCAGATGGATTGACGGGGATGACCCGGCTACGTGAGACCAATTATGTACGACTACTTCGCCCCTGTCTTGGTACCCCGAAGGCACGGCTGCGAGCTGTTGCTGAAAGTTATAATCTCGAGTGGGTAGAGGACCCATCCAACCAAAATCTAGCCTATGCGCGTGTCCGGCTGCGCAAATTATTACCCTCATTGGAAGCCGAACAGATTTCCGCCGCTGCGCTGGCTGGTACTGCACACCGTTTAGCCAGTGTCCGTAAAACTCTGGAATGTCAGACTGCTAAAGTTCTGGCTGCTGCCACCGAATTAAGTGGTTTTGGATACGCTAGAATCCGTCTTGACGCCCTTATCAATGTAGACGCGGAAATAGCTTACCGAGTTCTTGATAGGTTGTTGGGCGCCATAGGTGGTCATTTGTATCCGATTAGGTATCAATTACTTGTTAACCTGCTAGAGAATATTCAAGAATCGGGACTTAAAGTAAGTCGTACTCTCGCTGGCTGCATAATATTACTCCAGAATGAACATATCCTGATAGCTCGCGAGGCTGGGCGGTGTGAAGAACAAAAAACTATAGCAGGACCGTGGCAAACCTGGGACGGTCGTTACCGAGTTCGTATTACTGGTCCCCGAATACCAAAAAAACAAATATTTTTTATTCGGCCACTCGGGAGCAATCTGGGTCAAAAAATTATAGGAAAAAACACAAAAAATTCCCTGATTGGGCTGAATCCTGCAGTTCGCAAGGCGTTGCCATCTATTTGGGATCATCGTGGACTAGTTTGTGTTCCTCATCTAGGCTATGGACGTACCAAGAGTAATACTGCTAGCGTAATTGGCGCGCAAATTGAATTTCTGCCGAAGAGGCCGGTAACTAACGCCTTTTTTTCGGTTGTTTAATAATTAACATTTACTATGTAGTTTAAACGGGCGTATTCCTTTTAATAGGCGAAACTAACGCAGAGTTGCTATAAAGAAAATCGGGGTTTTGGACGTGAATAATTTTGGTAAAAATATCGCTCTTTGGTTGATCGTTGGGCTTTTGCTAGTCGCGCTTTTTAATTTGTTTCAGCAACCCGGTGATAAGAGCGGTCAAGTAGGGATCCCCTTCTCAGACTTTCTTGCTGAGGTTGATAATGGTCAGGTCCGCCAAGTAACGATCAAGGGCAACAATATTTCCGGTTTGTATGCTGACGGACGGGGATTTACGACTTACGCGCCAAATGATCCACAGTTGGTGGCAAAGCTTACAAAACGTGGCGTAGTCATTAAAGCTATGCCTACCGACGATAATTCTCCGTCATTGATGCAGATTTTGATTTCGTGGTTTCCAATGCTTCTGTTAATCGGGGTATGGATCTTCTTTATGCGCCAAATGCAAGGTGGCGGCGGGAAGGCTATGGGTTTTGGGAAATCACGAGCCAGAATGTTAAATGAGAAGTCCGGTCGCGTAACATTCGAAGATGTTGCAGGGATCGACGAATCAAAAACTGAACTCGAGGAGGTGGTGGAATTTTTGCGTGACCCTCAAAAATTTCAGCGGCTCGGTGGAAAAATTCCTAAGGGGGTCCTTTTGGTTGGCCCCCCAGGGACCGGGAAAACACTATTGGCACGCGCTATTGCGGGGGAAGCTAATGTACCATTTTTTACAATTTCAGGTTCAGATTTTGTTGAAATGTTTGTTGGTGTCGGGGCCTCCCGGGTTAGAGATATGTTTGAGCAAGGTAAGAAGAATGCGCCTTGTATCATCTTCATAGACGAAATTGATGCTGTGGGCCGCCACCGTGGTGCAGGGCTTGGCGGTGGAAACGACGAGCGTGAACAGACGTTAAACCAGCTTCTCGTTGAGATGGATGGCTTTGAGACTAACGAAGGTGTGATTTTGATCGCAGCGACAAACCGACCTGATGTTCTTGACCCTGCCTTGTTGCGGCCTGGGCGGTTTGACCGGCAGGTTGTAGTGCCAAATCCAGATATTCTGGGTCGTGAAAAAATTCTTAAAGTGCATATGCGGAAGGTGCCTTTAGCTCCAGATGTGGATGCTCGCGTGATTGGGCGCGGCACACCCGGTTTTTCAGGCGCCGATCTAGCTAATTTGGTTAATGAGGCGGCTTTGATGGCAGCTCGGCGTAATAAGCGTCTAGTGACAATGGCTGAATTTGAGGACGCTAAAGATAAAGTTATGATGGGTGCAGAACGTCGCTCGATGGTTATGTCCGAAGACGAAAAAAAATTGACAGCTTACCATGAGGCAGGACACGCCATAGTCGCTTTGCATGTTCCGAAACATGACCCATTACATAAAGTAACCATTATCCCACGCGGGCGGGCATTAGGCGTAACAATGTCATTGCCGGAACGGGATGAATTGTCGATGTCAAGGGTCCAACTTGAGTCGAAAATTGCAATGGCCTTTGGTGGCCGAATAGCAGAAAAAATTGTCTTTGGTGACCAAAATGTCACAACTGGGGCATCGAATGATATTCGTCAAGCCACAGGCATGGCCCGGGCTATGGTGACGGAATTTGGCTTTAGCGAGAAATTGGGCCCATTGCGCTATAGTGATAATGAGGAGGAGGTTTTTCTCGGTCACTCAGTTGCACAAAAGAAAAATGTTTCTGATGCTACGGCAAAGATGATTGATGAGGAGGTTCGACGGATTGTTGACACGGGGATGGTGACAGCGGAACGCATTCTTACGGAAAATCGGGATGATCTTGAAAGCCTCGCCCAGGCTTTGCTCGAATATGAGTCGCTCTCAGGTGAGGAAATTGGGGCGTTGCTACGGGGCGAGACCATCGTTCGCCCAGATCCAGACGAACCACCCACCGATAAGAAAGGGCGTACATCCGTCCCGACGTCTGGCTCGGCGAAAAAAACAGATGATGGCGATCCAGACCTTGAACCGCAGCCTCAGCCAGGTTCCTAAAGAAAAAAGACCATCCTCATGAAAATTAACAGGAGCTTCGCTTTACCTCGGGGTTTCTGTTTTTCACCGGAATTAGCTGCGGAATTTCAATTGCGGCCAATTTTTAACAGTCTAGGGCATCTTTCTCGCGGCGAATTATTTTTCCCAAACCCTGACGGCGTTTCGGTTGTTGAAGCTTCAATTTCTGATATCAAACTCTGGGCCGCTGGGAATAAGCCTGGGCTAGCTGCCCTCATTACTACTCTGATAGAGCGTGTCTCCCGACCGAGTAGAACCTTCGCCGGGTTGTCTCTTGAAAAGCCTGTCTTGATGGGTGTTTTAAACGTAACACCTGATAGTTTTCACGACGGGGGACAATTCGATAGTCATGATGCCGCGGTTTCCCATGGCAAAAGATTGATTAATGCTGGCGCGGAGATTGTTGATATTGGCGGAGAATCGACCCGGCCCGGGGCTAAATCCATATCAGTACAGGAGGAGGTTGATCGGATTCTGCCAGTAATAGAGCAGCTTGCAGCGGAGAATGTGCTAATTGCAGTAGATACAAGAAGAGCGGCCGTTATGCGTGAGGCGTTGGCAGCCGGTGCTGTTATCGTCAATGATGTCACAGCCCTTGCAGATGACGGTGCGGTCAAGGTAGTGAAAGAGGCCGGGGCCGCTGCGATCATAATGCACATGCAAGGTACGCCGAGAACTATGCAAAAAAATCCAAATTATGATAATGCGCCCTATGAGATTTCGACCTTTCTAACGAAAAAGGTAATTGAACTAGAAAATGCGGGATTGTCGGTGGACAGAATAGCTATTGATCCAGGCATTGGTTTTGGCAAAACTGATGTTCACAATTTCGCGATTTTAAGATCGATATCAATGCTGCATGGTAGCGGCACTGCTGTTGTTCTCGGTTGCTCGCGTAAAAGCTTTATTGGGCGGGCTGCTGGGGCGGAAAGTACTGATGCCCGGTTACCTGGTACAATTGCCGCAACCCTACACGCCGTGTCTCAGGGCGCACAAATTCATCGTGTTCACGATGTTGCAGAGGTTAACCAGGCACTTAAAATTTGGCAGCAAAGTAGAACCAATATCTGATAGTAAACCTTCTTATACTCAGTTTGCTTTACAGAAGGGTATCTGGCACGTAAAAACCAATTAAAATTTTTAGGGTAGGACCTAACTTTTATGCCAAATAAATTATTTGGAACAGACGGTATTAGGGGTACCGCTAATATTGATCCTATGACTGCGGAAGTAGCTCTTAAGGTTGGCTTGGCAGCAGGCAAAATGTTTACGCGCGGTGACCATCGGCATACCGTGGTTATTGGTAAAGATACTCGATTGTCAGGGTATATGTATGAGCCAGCCCTGGCTGCCGGTTTTATCAGTATGGGTATGGATGTTATCATGGCGGGGCCAATCCCCACGCCTGCGGTGGCTATGTTGACGCGGNGNCTTAGAGCTGATCTAGGCGTAATGATATCAGCATNCCATAACGCCTTCGAAGATAATGGAATTAAATTGTTTGGGCCAGATGGGTTTAAGCTTTCTGACATTACCGAATCCCAGATAGAAACTTTAGTTTTTGAAAATTTTTCTAATGTACTTGCACCTCCGGATAAGCTCGGCCGGGCTAAGCGACTTGAGGATGCCGAGGGGCGTTATATTGAATTTGCCAAGAATACTTTCCCGAAAGGGCTAAGACTTGATGGTCTGAAGATAGTGGTAGATTGCGCGAATGGTGCAGCCTATAAAGCCGCTCCTGCGGCGTTATGGGAGTTAGGCGGCGACGTTTTTAGTCTTGGGGTGTCACCCGATGGTTTTAATATCAATAAAAATTGCGGGAGCACCAACGCTGACCTTATGTGTCAAGCGGTTGTTAATCAGGGGGCCGATCTTGGAATAGCACTTGATGGTGATGCTGATCGGCTCATAATTGCTGATCAAAATGGCGACATCATTGATGGTGATCAAATAATCGCGCTGATAGCTAATTCTTGGCAACGTGATGGCAGGTTGCGGGGCGGTGGCGTGGTAGGCACCGTGATGACAAATCTCGGTTTAGAAAATTATCTTAAAAGTATCGGGTTATCGTTTGTTCGCACTAAGGTAGGTGATCGTTATGTCGCTGAGCATATGATAGAACATGGATTTAATGTCGGCGGCGAACAGTCAGGTCATATAATTCTTGCCGATTACAATACGACTGGAGATGGCGTGATTGCGGCATTGGAAGTTCTCGCCTCTATCGTGCAGTCTGGTAAGAAGGCCAGCGAAATTTGCCGAAGTTTTGAAGCATTTCCCCAAGTGTTAAGAAATGTTCGGTATGCCAATGTATCACCGCTAGAGGCCAAAATCGTTAAAGACGCGATAAAAGAAGGTGAGGCGAGACTTGGGGTAACTGGGAGGGTGTTAGTTCGTCAATCTGGTACCGAACCTATTATAAGGGTTATGGCAGAGGGTGAAGATACAAAATTGATTGATGAAATCGTCGATGATATTTGTGTCGCTGTTGAGCAATTAGCGGGTTAGAAACGAAAATTGGTTGGGCGTGTTTTGATTATTGCTGGGTCGGATTCTGGAGGCGGCGCCGGTATTCAGGCTGATATAAAGTCTTCAAGTGCGCTTGGTGCCTATGCTTCTACAGCGATTACCGCTCTGACCGCTCAAAACACGCTCGGCGTCCATGGAGTTTTGCCAGTCCCTGTTGAGTTCATAGAACAGCAAATTAACGCAGTATTGAGGGATATTGGTGCCGACTGTATTAAAACTGGCATGTTACACGACGCGTCAGTAATTGAGACGGTGACCTGTGCCTTACACCGCGAAGCGGGTGATATACCCGTTGTTGTTGACCCAGTCATGGTTGCAAAAGGCGGTGCTGCTTTGCTGCAGAAAGAAGCCGTATCTATATTAAGGAGTCGTTTACTCCCTCGCGCGACGTTACTGACGCCTAATATTCCAGAGGCTGAAGCGCTTGTGGGTAGAGAGATGCGAGGGGAAGATGATATGGAGGAGCTTGCCAAAGCGCTATTGGACCTCGGTCCAAATGCCGTATTATTAAAGGGTGGGCATATGGATGGGGCAGTCGTACGCGATATCCTCGTTACGGAAAATCAGACACGATGTTATGAAAATTCGCGTATAGATACTCTCCACACACACGGTACAGGCTGCAGCCTCGCATCTTCGGTTGCTGCAGGTATAGCCAATGGATTACCCATAGAGGCTGCCGTTGAGCAAGCTCAGTGGTTTTTGCATAAGGCAATAGAAACAGCCCCAAAAATAGGNGGCGGTCATGGTCCCATTAACCATTTGCATACAGTCAAACCGAACCGGACTTCCGGTGCNGCNCAATAGANNAGTTAGTGACCCTGTGNTTTTGATAAAAGTAAGTTTCCACGATTCAAAAACTTTTCTCGGTCTTTTTCNTTAATCATCCCAAGAATGACTTTTCGATACCCTTCTACGGCCTCGGCGCCTGCATCGCGATAGGCCCTAGCAATTNTGTCGCGTTGGTTCTGTGACANCTGCTTTTCAAGTATTGTGCCTTTTTCAGTTAACTCCAAAAGTCGTTTGCGGCGATCCTGCGTCCCCGGNNTTTGTAAGATGAATTNTTCTCGCACTAGGTGACTTAGGACCCTNGANAGNCTTTGTTTGGTGATTTGGAGGATGTCTAGAAGTTCGGAAACGGTCATGCCGGGATTTCGGCCAACAAAATATATTACTCGGTGATGCGCCCGTCCAAAACCATACTCTGCTAAAATAGCGTCAGGCTCGGCAGTGAAATCACGATACGCATAAAAAACGAGCTCCATGCCTTGCCGAAGTTCTTCGTCACGCAGAAAGAGTGGGTTAACACCTGATTTTATGTCAGTCATATTGACATATATGACTGCGAATGATACGGAGGGCAACCACTATTTGATGGGCGGAGTGCTTTTTATCAATTTAAATTAAGTAGGTTATGCCGGAATGTTGAACTTCGACGATCAAGACGGACAAATTTGGTTTGATGGTGCCCTAGAAGACTGGCGTGATGTAAAATTGCATGTTTTGAGCCATGGTCTTCATTATGGAAGCTGTGTTTTTGAGGGCAAGAGGGTTTATAACGGCAATATTTTTAAACTAAGAGAACATTCAGAACGGCTTATAACGTCAGCAAAAACACTAGGTTTCGAAATTCCTTATTCGCTAGAGGACATCGAAACAGCTACACTAGCGACGGTCGAAGCTCAAGGTTATGACGATGCTTACGTTCGCCCTGTTGCGTGGCGCGGCAGTGAGATGATGGGTGTTTCCGCACAACAGTCGACGATCCATTTGGCCATAGCGGTCTGGGAATGGCCATCTTATTTTTCTCCGGAGGCGCGCATGCAGGGCATTAAACTGAAATGGGCGCCTTATAAGCGGCCATCATCTGAGTGCGCACCAGTTCATTCAAAAGCCGCTGGGCTATATATGATCTGCACCTTATCAAAGCACGCCGCAGAAGCAGATGGGTTTGACGATGCGCTGATGCTGGATTGGCGCGGACAAATCGCTGAAACGACAGGGGCCAATGTTTTCCTGGTAATTGACGATGTTATTCATACCCCGACACCAGATTGTTTTTTGAACGGTATAACTCGCCGTTCGGTGATGGATCTCGCTCGCGGTCACGGAATTGATATCATTGAACGTGCAATTATGCCTGAGGAGCTCTCGAAAGCCGCCGAAATTTTTGTTACTGGTACAGCGGCAGAGGTTACGCCGGTTAGTCAAATTGATGATATGAAATTTACGGTTGGGCCGATTACTAAAATGTTGTTGGCTGATTACGATCAGCTAGTGCGCGAACCTTTAGGATCAGATGCATCAGTTTCTTAAAGGGACGAATCCATTAGATCTTAGAGCTATATCTTAGGAAAGTGAGCGTCCCCAGCGGTTGGCAGCATCATCATCTTCATCCCTAGCCTTAACCCAGTTTTTTCCAGATTCGCCAGATTCCAATTTCCAAAATAACGCTTTAGTCTTAAGCCAATCTATGAGGAAATGGCAACTTTCTAAAGCTGCTTCACGGTGTTCAGAGGTTGTAGCAACAAGTACAATCCTGTCACCGGGTTTTAGAAGGCCATAACGGTGTATGATCAGCACGCCCTGCAACGGCCAGCGTCGCCGGGCTTCTTTTTCAATTTTTTTGAGTTGTTTTTCGGTCATGCCAGGATAATGTTCGAGCTCCATTTCGCTTATCTTTTGGTCCCCTGCCATATCCCGAACTAGCCCGATGAAGCACCCCTGCCCACCAATTGAATGGTTGTTGTGGACCATAGCGCTAAGCTCTGTCCCAACATCAAAATCTTGCCTCTGAACTTTAATCACCTACTTTAACCCCCGGTCATCGGTGGGAACAATGCGACTTCGTCCTCGGATGAGATCAAAGTATCTAAGGTTACCATCTCTTGGTTGATAGCGACACGTAGTATCGTCAAATCCTCGAATGCCATTCGGTAGCCATCACCACGCTGTTTGAGCCATTCGATTAGGGAACCGACATCAGTGATGCCGCTGGGTAGTTCAAGGGTCTCACTGCCTATCCCAATGCGTGTACGCACCCATCCAAAATATAGTAATTTCATCAACAAACCTCATTAAAGGGCAGGAAGTTGACTAAATTCCCCGCCTTGATAGCCGTTAATTCCTCGTCGAGCTCAATTAATCCATCAGAAGCAACCATCGAGCTTAAAACCCCGGCACCACCTCGGGGGAACATTTTTGCCTGTAAAGTGCCATCGCTCGAAATAAAAAGTATAGCGCGTAACCATTCGCGGCGACCCTTTTTCTTTTTATAGGTGAAGGCAGCAGGTACCGGAAAAAAATTTGGTTGGATATTAGCCGCACCACTCAACAACAATAATGCAGGTCTTGCGAATCGCATAAAAGTTACCATGCTCGCAACTGGATTGCCCGGAAGTCCAATAAAGGGTGTTTTAACAATTTGTCCCAATGCAATCGGTCGTCCCGGGCGAATAGCAAGGCGCCAAAAATATAGATAGCCCAATTTGTCAATTGCACAGCGGATATAATCTTCTTCGCCAGTTGAAACACCCGCCGACGTGATAATGACATCGTGTTCGGTAGCGGCAACCTTTAGAGTTTCACAAATTATATCAATTTTATCGGGCAGAATACCCAGATCATCGACAACACATCCAAGCTGGGCTAATAAAGCCCCGATGGAATAGCGATTAGCGTCATAAATTTTGCCTGGTTTAAGGTCATGACCAACATCAAGAACCTCGTCGCCAGTAGAAAAAAGCGCCACGCGTAATTGACGATAGACGAGGAGAGATTTTCTCCCAATAGAGGCAGCTAGCCCGATTTCTTGGGGACGAAGACGTTTNCCNCTAGTTAAAATGGTACTTCCAATTTTAATATCTTCCCCGGCTAAACGACGATTGGCACCCCTATCGATACCTTGCATAATGGTTACTGTTTTTCCATCAACTGTGCAGTCTTCTTGCATCAAGACTGTGTCAGGCCCGGCCGGCATTTCGGCCCCTGTGAATATGCGGTAAGCGCTACCTGGTTTTGCTTTCTTTTTAAGAGGGTGACCCGCAGTAATTCGTCCTTTGATTGGAAGAGATGTATTTTCACTTTGTGAAAGATCATCAAAGTATACTGCGTAGCCATCAACTGCCGCATTATCGTGGCCCGGAACCGCGCAGTCTGAGATAATATCCTCAGCAAGGATGCGCCCTGCTGCTCTGGTTAGTGGAACAACTTCAGTTTCGCAGACGCATGCCAATCTGTTCCGTAATTCAGACAAAGCATTTTCTGTTGTCATCAATTCGTCACCGAAGGCGAAACAGTCGTTGCTAAGTTGCGCCATATTTATGCAACTCCGGGAATGGCCTGCCTTAAGGCACAATGGCTTTCGATAAAATCGGCTATTGAAAGAATATCGTTGATATCTAATCGTGGAAGGCTTGTTTTTAATGGTTTGTCGGTTGCAATTGCTACAATGTTTGGATCATTTGGGTACAAAAGCGGTTTCCCATTTCCATCACGATGAATTTCGAGCTTCGGGTGTTCTTCATTCTTAAATCCTTCAATTAGGATTAAATCAACTGGTGTCATTTCTGAGATTAAAGCCTCGGCGTTAGGTTCGGGGACTGAACGATGTTCGTGCATTAGGGCCCAACGTTTTTCCGAAGAAAGCATCACTTCTAATGCACCGGCTCGCCGGTGCTCGAACGAATCCTTACCTGGTTTATCGATGTCAAAATCGTGGTGGGCGTGCTTAATGGTCGAAACGCTATAACCGCGTCCGATTAGCTCGGGCAATAAACGTATTATTAAGCGCGTTTTTCCGCTTCCACTCCAGCCTGCCAGGCCAAATTTTTTCATAATTGCAGTCTCCAGGATCTTTCTAGGCCTTAGTTATCCCTTTTGTGCAGGCTGTCCCCCGGCTTATCTGATGGTCCCATATGGCATAATCCAGCATGCAGGTAGTCATAACCGGTTGCAAGCGTCAACACGGCGGCTATCCATAGGCCGGTTTCTCCTATTAACCTGGTTGGTAGAAATTCTGGGCCAGTATCTCCTACAATGAGAAACCCAATGGAAAACATTTGCAGTGTAGTCTTCCATTTTGCAAGTGTGCTGACAGGGATTCCAACTCTGATTTCTGCTAAAAATTCTCTTAAACCTGAGACCATGATCTCACGACAGAGGATAACGATCGCAGGCAGGATTACTAAACCACTAATTTGCCCGAAACCGGTCATCATTAACAGCGTCGCGGCAACCAAAAGCTTATCAGCAACAGGATCTAAAAATTGCCCCATTTTAGATTGCTGGCTCCAGGCACGAGCTAAGTAACCGTCAAAAAAATCAGTTATCGCAGCGACACCAAAAAGAGTACAAGCTAAATACCTGCCATGATTGGTGTCCAAATACAGTAATGCCACAACACCTGGAATTGCAGCAATTCGGAACAGAGTTAATAACATCGGTACAGTTTTAAGCATTCTTTAGATCTGGTTATCCCATACCTCACCGACAGAAAATGTATATATTATCCCTAGACTGGAAAACATCTTAATCCTCTAAGTGAAAATGATCATAAATCTTTTTTGCTAATGGCATGCTGATACCATAAACGGCTTCGAGATCGGTAAGCCCGGCGTCTCCAACGCCACGCGCGGAGCCGAAATGGTGCAGTAATGCTTGCTTACGTTTTGCACCAACTCCGTATATTCCATCCAGTGGGGATTCACCGATTACCTTTTTTCGGCGGGCCCTGTGACTACCAATAGCAAAACGATGGGCTTCATCGCGAAGACGCTGCAGAAAATAAAGAACTGGGTCATCCGGTTTAAGCATGAATGACCGGCGACCTTCCATAAAAAACCTCTCGCGGCCAGCATCACGTTCTGGCCCCTTCGCAATAGCGACAACTGG